>JAFVEX010000133.1 GCA_017475785.1 Eubacterium sp.
CATACCTGAAGAACCCCTTAAACACATTTATGTTCACAGTGAACGGATATTATGAGATGTTCCGCGGGATCGAGTGGGCAGAAAACCGTGTCTACATGCGAAAAATCCCCAGAGACCTTCCGATTCTGCTTGTATCCGGGCAGGATGACCCGGTTGGCGGGATGGGAAAAGGCGTCGAGAAAGTGTATGCGCAGCTGCGCGGCTGCGGGATTGCGGATCTGCAGATGAAGCTCTATCCCGGCGCGCGGCATGAAATACTGAATGAAATTGACCACGATGTGACAGATGCGGATCTGCTGAACTGGCTGGAGGCGCATCTTGGCAAGGAGGAAACATGAAGCAGATGATCGAGCAGATCACACAGGAGGCGGCAAATGGTTTTGCGCGCGCGGGGTATGACCCAAAGTACGCAAAGATCACCATTTCCAACCGGCCGGATCTGTGTGAATACCAGTGTAATGGCGCGATGGCGGCAAAGAAAGAATATCAGAAGGCGCCGCGCCAGATCGCAGAGGACGTCGCGGAGGCTCTGTCCGACAGCGGGATTTTTAAGGAAGTCTCCGTCGCAGGTCCCGGATTCATCAACCTGAAGGTGCGGGAAGAGTTTCTGGCGGCGTATCTGGGAGAAATGGCGGCAGACGTGGAGCTCTCTCTTCAGCCGGATCCCGAGCCGCGCAAAATCATCATCGATTATGGCGGGCCGAATGTCGCGAAGCCGCTTCATGTCGGGCATCTCCGCTCAGCAATCATCGGGGAGAGCCTCAAGCGGATGGGCCGGCGTCTCGGGCATGAGGTGACCGGAGACATCCATCTGGGAGACTGGGGACTTCAGATGGGCCTGATCATAACAGAGTTGCATGCCCGCAGCCCGGAGCTGCCTTATTTTGACGAGACCTTTACCGGGGCGTATCCGGAGGAGGCGCCCTTTACCATCAGTGAACTGGAGGAAATCTATCCGGCCGCGAGCGCGCGCTCGAAGGAGGATGAGGCGTACCGCCAGGAGGCGCTGGAGGCGACGCATCAGCTGCAGGAGGGCAGGCGCGGGTACCGCGCCCTCTGGAATCATATTCTGCAGGTGTCCGTGACAGATCTGAAGAAGAATTATGAGAAGCTGAACGTTTCCTTCGATCTCTGGAAGAGTGAATCTGACGCCCAGCCCTATATCCCGGACATGGTTCAGAAAATGAAGGATGACGGCTATGCTTTCCTGGATCAGGGTGCCCTGGTCGTCGATGTTTCCCGTGAGGATGACACAAAGGAAGTGCCGCCGTGTATCCTGCTGAAATCAGACGGCGCGTCTCTCTACACGACGACAGATCTCGCGACGATCGTCGAGCGGATGAAGTTGTTCGATCCGGATGAGATTCTGTATGTTGTCGACAAGCGTCAGGAGATGCATTTCGAGCAGGTATTCCGCTGCGCGAGAAAGACAGGAATCGTCCCTGATGACGTCCGGCTTTCCTTCCTGGGCTTCGGCACGATGAACGGAAAAGACGGCAAGCCTTTTAAGACCCGCGAAGGCGGAATAATGCGTCTGGAGACGCTGATTGCCGATATCAATCAGGAGATGTTCCGTAAAATCGTGGAGAACCGCAGTGTCCGCGACAAAGACGCCGATGAAACGGCCAAAATTGTAGGCCTTTCCGCACTGAAGTACGGTGATCTCTCCAATCAGGCTTCCAAGGACTATATCTTTGACATTGACCGTTTTACGTCATTCGAGGGCAATACGGGTCCGTACATCCTCTATACGATCGTCCGGATCAAATCCATCCTCAGCCGATATGAGGAGACAGCTGGAGAGAATGCAGAGGAGATGATCCTTCCGGCAGCTTCCGAGACCGAAAAGACGCTGATGCTGCAGCTGGCCCGCTATAATGAGGCTTACGCAAACGCGTTCGCGGAGCGCGCGCCGCACAGGCTTTGTGCTTACATTTACGAGCTGTCCAACAATTTGAACAGCTTCTACCACGCGACAAAGATTCTCGCGGAAGAAAACGAGGCGCAGAAACAGTCGTGGATCGGCCTGCTCAGGCTGGCAAAGCGTGTCCTGGAGGACGCGATTGACGGCCTTGGATTTTCTGCCCCGGAGAGAATGTGATAAGAGATGAAGCGTCTGATATTATTTGATCTTGACGGAACCGTGACGGAATCTGGTCCGGGGATTAAAAAAAGCGCGGCGATCGCGCTGGAGGCACAGGGAATCCGGAATTACACAGATGAACAGCTGGATTTGGTTGTAGGTCCGCCCCTGCGGGAATCTTTTACACAGACCTTCGGGATGACGGACGAACAGGCCTCGCAGGCGATTCTCGATTACCGGGCTTATTATGAAGTGAAGGGAAAATTTGAGAACAGCGTTTACGACGGGATCCCTGCTCTGCTCAAAAAACTGCAGGAATCCGGGATTCTCTGCGGGATCGCGTCTTCCAAGCCGGAGCGGTTTGTGATTGAAATTCTGGAATATTATGGGATTCTGGAGTATTTTGATGTGATCGCCGGCGCCACAATGAGCGAGGCGCTTGTGGAGAAACCGGATATCATCAGGCTCGCGCTAAAGCGCGCAGACGAGAAGAAACTGAACTACGATCAGGTCTGGATGGTCGGTGACAGGCGTTATGATGTCGCCGGAGCACATGCATGCGGAATTCCTGCGGTCGGCGTGCTCTACGGGTACGGCAGCAGCCGTGAACTGGAGGAGGCAGGGGCAGACAGCATTGCGGAAACAGTCGAGGAACTCGGGAGCATTCTTCTGTCATGAAAAAACGTGAAAAAATCTGGGATGTGTTGTATCCATTTATATGGATGATGCTGGCGGTGATTGCCGCGACGATTGTCGCGTCGGTCATCGCCGCGCTTGTTACCGGCGTGCGGATAGCAGACGCTGATGAACTGTCTTTCGTGCCGTTGTTCGCGAGCGCCTTATTTTATGTGGCCGTACTGGTGTTCCAGCGCAGACGTTTCCAGCTGGAGGAGCTGCGGTTCTGGGCTGATGCCGGAGCCGGTTCTGTGAAACCGGCCTGTTATGCGGCGGCAGTGGCCGCAGCCATAGCAGGGGCGGATTTGCTGGAGCGGATCATCAGTCTGCTCGGCCTGTATCAGATGTTTCCTCTGTACGAGACAGAGGCGGTAAAGGCGTTCCGCTCACAGAACATTCCACTGCTCGTGGTGGTAACAGTAATACTCGCCCCAATTGCGGAAGAACTGATGTTTCGGGGGATGGTATACCGCAGAATCCGCGGCTATCTGGGCAATGGCGCGGGGATCGTGCTGTCAGCGCTGCTGTTCGGGCTATATCACATGAACATGATTCAGCTTCTCTACGCATTCGTTCTCGGGTTGTTCTTTGCCTGGATTTATGGAAAGACCAGGACACTGGCCGCACCGGTCCTCTGTCACGCGGCGGCGAACGCGTCCGCGCTTCTGATCGAATATTTGGTGGATCAGCCGGGGCGGATCACCGGAAGCGCCATTTCTGTCCTGATGGCAGCGGAGGCGGCTGTCGCGGCTGCTGGCATTTTCTATCTGCTGCGCAATTAATTACATTTACAGATAATCGTAACATTCCATATAATGTAATATATTTTTGCGAAATGGAATTTCATTGCGTCAATATTGCGTCAATGATATCTTTCAGATGACAGAAACAGGAAGCAGCAGGGGTTGTATTTTGAAGTTACTGGAACAGATTGCAGAAGCATTGGAAACAGGAAACCGGCATGAGATGCTGGAGCTGTGCAAAGAGGCGCTGGACGCGGGCTTTTCTGCCAGAGAAATACTGGATCAGGGGCTGCTTCCGGGGATGGACCGCGTCAGTATGAAATTCCACAGCGCCGAGGGCAGCGTGCCGGAAATCATGCTGTCATCACGGGCAATGAATGAGGGCGTGGAACTCCTTCGTCCGTATATCCTTTTAGACCGCGGAAAGGTTCACGGGAGAGTCTGTATCGGGACGGTTCAGGGAGATCTTCACGACATCGGAAAAAACATTGTCGCGATGGTTCTGGAGAGTGAAGGATTTGAGGTGGTTGATCTCGGCGTAGATGTCTCACCGCAGACATATGTCGAGACGGCAGTTCGGGAGAACTGTGATATCATCTGCTGTTCGGCACTTCTGACGACCACCATGCCCGTGATGGAAGAAGTCGTAAAAGCTGTCCGCCGCGCAGGCGTGCAGGACCGGATCAAGGTGATGATAGGCGGAGCGCCTGTCTCGGGCGCGTACGCGAAAGCGATCTCAGCAGACGGATATTCCGTGAATGCAACATCCGCCGGGCGCGTCGCGCTGGAACTGCTTCTGAAGATCCGAAACGGATGAATTCCGCTTTGTACCATGACGATTCCGCGCAAAGCGCTAAATCATGTCTCATGCAGAAACTGTCGCAAGTCACTTGTCCGGCCGAAGATCGACAGACGATATAAACGACTTTTTATCGGAACTGGGTCGGCGTCATTCCTGTCTTTTTCTTAAAAACCCGCGTAAAATAACTCTGGTCATTAAACCCGCACGCAATTGCGATCTCCATAATCGGGTAATCGGTACTGGTCAGAAGCCAGATCGCATGTTCGATCCGGATGCTGGTCAGGTAGTCCCGGAATGAAAGTCCGGTCACTTTTTTGAATAGAGCAGACAGATAGGTGGGATGAATGCCGATCTCTTTTGCGGCTGTTTCCAGCGTGACTGCCTCGGAATAGTGTGATGACAGGTAAGAAATCGTCTTTGTCACGGCATAGTGATGCTGTTCGACGGAAATATACTGCCTCGTAAATATTTCCATATTCTCAGAGAGTGTGTAACAGATTTTATTAAAATCATCAGATTCGATGATCTCCCCAATCAGTTTTTCGTTCAATTTAAGAATTGTGTCGGCGTTTCCCGCCCGCTCGATTGCCGTTCTGGACAGCAGTGAGCAGAGCTCAATCACGCGCACTTTGAGCTTGTTCAGATCATATGCTTCATACAGCAGCAGAAATCCGAGCAGGTCATTCAGTGCCAGCCTGGCACCGGTGGTATCTGCCCGGCGTGCCCTGTCCAGCAGCGTATTTTCCAATGTAATGGGATATGTTTCCTGCCTTTCCAGAGAGAGGTTTTTGTAGGTCTGGATAGACTCGCTGATCTTTGACTGCTGCAGCAGCCGTTCACGCCCTGTGCGCAGCAGTTCTTTTGTGCCGGTCAGGTACCCGCCGACCAGATAAGCCAGGAGATTGCTGAACTGTGTGGCCTGCACCGGCGTGATTACCGGAAGTTTTTTTGCGCACGCAAAGAGCGGCGTCTCGGCATCCTGTGGGAGGTGATGGCGCCTGCGCACGGTGCTGACCAGTGCCTGATCAGGTTTTTCCAGCAGGAACGGGCCGGCGACAACCACTCCATACTGGCGGGTTCTGTCAAGGATTGGGAAGGCGATATTGCACACGCCTGCGTGGCAAGTATAAAAATAAGCCGTTCCCAGAGTGCCTGCCTGTCTGGCTGAACGCTGAAGCTCCAGCTGGCATTCCGTGTCCCCGTTTAGCTGGCGGGTGATTTCTTTGCAATAATCTCCAGCCTTCCCGAGTGTAATAAGGCGCCTGCCCTCCAGATCTGCCAGAAAAACACTCAGACCAGTGCAGACCTGAAAACAGGACAGTATTTGCTTCAGCTCCGGGATGGAATAAATCTGTACCGGAAATGAACTTTGATTTAGTTTTTCTTCCTTGCGTGATGTGTTCATGACATGATAATATCATAAAAAAATACTGATTTCATTAAATAATTACAAAAAGAATCGATGAATTCTGCTATGATTTCTTTTAGAAAGAAGAAAATGTATACACATGTGCTGCTTAGATAAGTCGGCAGCGGAAAGTGACAATACAGCATATCGGAGAGGAGATTACGATGGCAATTTTAGAGGATATTTCTGAGCAGCTGCAGAAGGGAAAAAAGAAACAGGTCGTCGCGCTCTGCCAGCAGGCACTCGATGAGGGAATCCCGGCAGGAGAAATCCTGAACGGCGGACTCCTGGCAGGCATGGATGTCGTCGGTGTCAGATTTAAGGCAAACGAGATCTTTGTACCGCAGGTTCTTGTCGCCGCAAGAGCGATGAATGCCGGTGCTGATCTCCTGAAGCCGCATCTGCAGGCAGGAGAAGTGAACAATGCCGGCAAGATCTGCATGGGAACGGTTAAGGGAGACCTTCACGACATCGGCAAGAATCTTGTTATCATGATGTTTGAAGGAAAAGGCTTTGAGGTCATTGACCTCGGCGTTGATGTCTCGCCGGAGACATTTATCCAGACCGCAATCGATGAGAACTGCGACATCATTGCGTGCTCCGCGCTTCTGACAACAACGATGCCGGTCATGGCAGACGTCGTAAAGGCAGCAGAAGAAGCCGGCATTCGTGAGAAGGTCAAGATCATGATCGGCGGCGCGCCTGTTACAGAGGATTTCTGCAAACAGATCGGAGCGGACGCGTTCACAGCGGATGCGACGAGCGCGGCAGAAAAAGCGCTGGAGCTTGTCGGCGCATAAAAAGTCAGCAAGTTTTTACAAGGTGTTTTTCTGAAAAGGGTTCCATGCGGAACCCTTTTTTTGTAGAATGAAATCAGATATTCCTGAGGCGTGCAGCAAAAAAAGGAGACGGGTAATTGCGCAGTGGGTGCTTCAAACCGATGTTCCGCAATTATCCGTGAAAATGAGAGAAGCGAAAGGAACGGGTTATGAGGCAGATTACGATAGAATCGCCTGCAGAAGGAGAGAACCTTCTCGAGCGGCTTCGGCAGGATCAGGTCTATTTTCCGGCGCACTGCGGAGGCCGTGGAACCTGCGGCAAGTGTAAAGTCCGGTTTATATCCGGCGCGCCGGAGCCATCAGAGGACGGGAAGCGGTTTTTCAGCGAGGAGGAGCTTGCCTCCGGATGGAGGCTCGCCTGCAGGACGACGGTTAGCGGGCGTGTTCATCTTGAAATCCCTGAGGCGGATGAGGATGAGATTACCGCCTCCGTCAGCTTTTTCGGTTCAAAAGCTGCGGAAAGCAGCAGTGACGGCGAAAGAACTGATTCGGATTATGTAATTGCAGTGGATATCGGAACGACTACGCTGGCGGCCGCGCTGGTCGACAGGCAGACCGGAAAGATCGAGCAGACAGTCACTTCCGTAAATCATCAGAGGGCATTTGGAACAGACGTAGTTTCCCGCATGGACGCCTCAAACCGCGGGAAAGGGGAACTGCTGCGCCAGTCAATTTGTCAGGATCTGGCGGCACTCGCAGAAAAACTTGGTCAGGATCCGGAACAGGCCGCATTTGTGGTTTCCGGAAATACGACCATGCAGCATCTGCTGCAGGGGCTTTCCTGTGAGACGCTTGGTGTTGCCCCGTACAATCCGGTTGACATCTCGATGCATCCATATCAGAATATGCTGATGATGCCGGGAATCAGCACTTTTGTGGGGGCGGACATCGTCAGCGGCATCGTCGCGTCCGGGATGGATGAGAGTGAGGATGTCTGTCTTCTGGTGGATCTTGGCACAAATGGAGAAATGGTAATCGGGAACAAGGAGAAGATGCTGTCTGCATCCACGGCGGCCGGTCCCGCGTTCGAGGGCGGCAACATCAGCTGCGGCGTGGCGGGCGTCCCGGGTGCCATCAGTGAGGTGGAGATCAGTGGAGGAACACCTGTGATCCATACCATCCAGGACGCGCCGGCGATCGGACTGTGCGGAACAGGTGTGCTGGAGACAGTCTATGAGCTGCTGAAGGATGAGCTGATCGATGAGACCGGACTGATGGATGATGAATATTTCGACGACGGATTTCCGCTTGCGGAAGGAATTGTATTTACCAGTCAGGATGTAAGAGAAGTACAGCTGGCCAAATCGGCGATCCGCGCAGGAATCGAGGTGCTTCTGAAGGAATACGGCATCAGCTATGACGGTGTAGAGCGCGTCTACCTCGCAGGCGGTTTCGGCGAGAAGATCAATCAGGAAAAAGCCATCGGAATCGGCCTTCTGCCAGAGGAATTTGACGGGAAGATCATTCCGGCCGGCAACAGCTCTCTGGCCGGGGCAGTGATGCTGGCAGGAAAGCCGGAGATGGCAGAGCGCTTTGTCAGGGCTGCAGAATCTGCCGGTGAGATTGCGCTCGCAGAGAATCCCGCGTTCAATGACCTGTATATGGATCATATGTTTTTTCCAGAGGAGTGAAATATGACAAAAGAACAGGCTCTTCAGATGGCAGAGCAGGCCGGCTTCTCACACTGGGGCATTTTTCAGGTGTCCTCACTGCGGTTTCGCCAGGAGGTGCGGGACATGTGTGAGGCGGACCGCTGCAATAAGTACAATAAAACATGGACATGCCCGCCCGCGTGCGGAACACTGGAGGAGATCCGCGAGAAGGCAGAACAGTACGACTGGGGAATCCTGATCCAGACAACGGCTTACATGGAGGATCAGTTTGACGCAGAGACCATGGTCGAGGCGATGGGAGACCAGAGGGTTCATTTTCTGGACATGGTAGATAAGATCAGGGAACTGGAGCCCGGGATTGACTTCCTGCCGATGAGCAGCGGCGGATGCGACCAGTGCCAGACCTGCACATATCCGTCGGCGCCGTGCAGATTTCCCGAAAAAGCGTACCCGTCGATGGAGGCTTACGGGCTGCTGGTGACAGATTCCTGCAAGGCGGCAGGAGTCGAATATTATTACGGGAAAGATACCATTACGTTTTCCAGCTGCATTCTTTTCCATGGCGGCGGGAGCTGCAGTGACAGTATCGCGGAACCGTGACCTCAGATTACAGATGCCGCGGCATGCGCGAGGCATAATCATTGAACAAAAAACTTGTAACCGGACAAATGATGTGGTAGAATATTTGATGTTGCACAAATAGCACGCATGCGGATTTCCTGCTGTGGTGCCTGTACAGACGGTTTTTTCGGGAGAAAAGGCACAGGACAGGTTAGCCGGAAAGCTGACACATGCGGAAGAAAAAACCAGAAAAGGAGAAGAGCAATGAGTGTAATTAGTATGAAGCAGCTGCTGGAAGCCGGTGTTCATTTCGGACACCTCACAAGAAGATGGAACCCCAAGATGGCGCCGTATATCTATACGGAGCGCAACGGCATCTACATCATCGACCTTCAGAAATCTGTCGGCATGATCGACGACGCCTATAAGGCAGTTGCTGACATTGCTGCAGACGGCGGCACAATCCTTTTTGTCGGCACTAAGAAGCAGGCGCAGGAGACAGTCGCGGCAGAGGCAAAGCGCTGCGGTATGTTCTACGTCAACGAGAGATGGCTCGGCGGCATGCTGACAAACTTCCAGACCATCAAGAGCCGCATCCAGCGCCTCAAAGACATTGAGCAGATGGATGAAGACGGCACATTTGACGTGCTTCCGAAAAAGGAAGTCATCAAGCTGAAAAAGGAACAGGCAAAGCTTGAGCGCAACCTCGGCGGCATCAAGGAAATGAAGCGCATCCCGGACGCGATCTTCGTCGTTGACCCGAAGAAGGAGCGCATTTGCGTGCAGGAGGCACACACCCTCGGCGTCACGCTGATCGGTATCTGCGATACGAACTGCGATCCGGAAGAACTGGATTACGTCATTCCTGGAAATGATGACGCGATCCGCGCAGTCAAGCTGCTGGTTTCCAAGATGGCTGACGCAGTCATCGAGGCAAAGCAGGGCGCCGCGAATGACGCGCCGGAAGCGGAAGAAGAGGCAGCAGCAGAAGAGGCAGAGGCATAAATTTTGAAATAGACTGGAATGACGCACAGGCTTTTACAGGTATTCTGCAGTGGTCTGTGCGTTTCCGGATTAATTAAACATGGAGGAATGAGTAATATGGCAATCACAGCAGCACAGGTAAAAGAACTCAGAGAAATGACCGGCGCAGGCATGATGGACTGCAAAAAGGCGCTGACCGAGACAAACGGCGATATGGACAAGGCTGTCGAGTATCTTCGTGAGACAGGAAAGGCATCCGCGCAGAAGAAGGCAGGCAGAATCGCCGCCGAAGGTATCGTAATGCTCAAGACGACGGATGACGCCAAAAAGGCAGTCGCGGTCGAAGTAAACTCCGAGACAGACTTCGTCGCAAAGAATGAGCAGTTCCGCGCGTTCGTATCTGAGGTGTGTGATCAGGCGATGGATACAGCCGCGGCAGATATTGACGCCTTTATGGAAGAAGCATGGAAGAAAGACGCGTCCAAGACCGTAAAAGACGTTCTGCAGGATCAGATCGCTGTCATCGGCGAGAATATGAACATCAGACGCTACACGACTCTTGAGGAGCCGAATGGCTTTATCGCGGCGTACACACATATGGATGGAAAGATCGGCGTGCTGGTAGACGTTGAGACAGACGTCATCAACGAGGCAGTCGAGGAGATGGGCAAGAACATCGCGATGCAGGCAGCAGCAATGCGTCCGCTGTACACCACCAGCAAAGAGATCTCTCAGGATTTCATCGAGAATGAGAAGAAGATCCTGCTTGCGGCGATCATGAATGACCCGAAGGAGTCTCAGAAGCCGGAGAAGGTGATCAACGGCATGGTCATGGGCCGTGTCAACAAGGAACTGAAGGAGATCGTTCTGCTTGACCAGGTTTATGTCCGCGCGGAAGATGGCAAACAGACCGTCGCGAAATATGTAGATCAGGTCGCAAAAGAGAACGGCGCCAGCATCGCGATCAAGGGATTTATCCGCTTTGAGACCGGTGAAGGAATTGAGAAAAAAGAGGAGAACTTCGCGGAAGAAGTAGCGAAGCAGATGAAGGGTTAATTCATCGGCCGGAACAGGGGAAAGGGGAGCCTTATGTTTTGTCCATTTTGCGGAAGCACAATTGATGAGGGAAGTAAGATCTGTCCGAAGTGCGGAGAACGTCTGATTGACGAAGTAAGCGGCACCCGGAGGATACCGGATGACGAGGAAGACATGATCCGCCAGATCGATGATGAGCTGGAGGAGAAAGCAGATACCACTGCCGAAAACGCCGGTCTGTCCGGACGCAGCCGGCATCCGAATTCAGACCGTCAGGCAAAACGCGACCGGAAGTACACATCTCCGTATCAGATTGAAGATGACGCGACCTATAAAAGGACGATGGAGCGCAGGGCTGCAGCCAGAAAACGCCAGCGAAACCAGAGAATCATTCTGGGAATCATTCTGGCGCTGATTGCCGCACTGGCAGTTGTTCTGGTGCTTGCGATTGTAAATCCGCAGGCGCTGCCGTTCTTCAGTGACAGCAAGTCCGCAACGGCATCTGCCGGTTCTTCGTCGGAAGCAAAAAGCAGCAGTGAGGCCTCCGGAAAGAGCAGCGGCAAAGAACCGTCTGCATCGGTGACGGCAACCCCGACACCGACTGCGACGCCTACGCCTACTGCGACGCCATCACCTATGCCGACGGCAACCCCGAGTCCGACGCCGACAGAAACGCCGACCCCCACTCCGACCCCGGAAGTGACCCCGGAAGAAACTCCGGAACCGACGCCGGAACCCACACCAGAGCCAACGCCGGAGCCAACACAGGAGCCGGCGCAGGAGTCCTCACAGATCGAGGCAACTCAGACGGGAACAGACGGCAGCTACATCCTGCCGGACAGCAGTTCTACGGTGCTCTCGGCCAGCCAGGTGTCAGGTCTTTCCAAGTATCAGCTCAGACTTGCGAGAAACGAAATATACGCACGTCACGGCCGCAAATTTGACGATCCGGAACTGCAGGCATATTTCAACAGCAAGAGCTGGTATCACGGAACAATTGAAGCAAGTCAGTTTCAGACGATGTCTCTGAGCCTGACGGAGCGGCTGAACATTCAGCTGATTCAGCAGTACGAGAATCTCTGAGAATGATTGATTATGCAGCGGGCGCAGCGAACCAGATTCGCTGCGTCTGCTTTGTTGTATGGGTACAGCCTCCTGATTTCTTACACGGCATCCTTACCTTTTCCTGATACATGAGATCTGCAGACATATAAAGGAGAAAAAATTGAAACAGCTGTTGAGCAAAGAGACTTTTATTTCATGGATACTTCTGACAGCCGGAGCCATTCTCGCCGCGTTTGCGCTGGAAGAATTTCTGGTACCCAATGATGTTTTTGACGGCGGAATAGTTGGCGTGAGTATGATTCTTGCGCATTTTCTTCCTTTGAAGCTGGGTATCCTGATGGTAATCATCAATATCCCTTTTTTGCTGATCGGCCTTCGCAAGCTCGGAAAATTATTTGTTTTGAAGGTCACGTACTCGATGATTCTGTTTTCGGTGATGACGGAAGTATTTGCTCCTTTCATGAATGCGACCTATGATGTATTTCTCGGATGTATTTTCGGGGGAATTCTGCTTGGCGCAGGAGTCGGTCTGGTTCTTCGAGGAGGAGGGTGCCTCGACGGCACTGAGGTCGTCGCGATTATTCTGAACAGGCGCGTACAGTTTTCAACGGGCCAGATCATTCTGATCATCAACATTGTGATCTATACGATTGCCGGCGCGCTGTTCGGGCTTGACAGAGGGATGTATTCACTTGTAATGTATTTCATCACATCCAAGATCATTGACCTTGTTGAGATCGGCGGAAACAATACAAAGTCCGTTATGATTATTACAGATGACGGGCGGGAACTGGCAGACAAGATTTTTCAGGAGCTGGGCCGCACCGTTACTTTTCTGAAGGGGGAAGGCTTTATCAGCAGTGAGACGAAGGATATTCTTTACTGCGTCGTGACACGTGCGGAAATACATGACCTGAAGAAAGTGATTTCCAGGCAGAAGGGCAGCACATTCACGACGATTTCGGAGGTATCGGAAATAATAGGAAGGCATATAAAATCCACCGAACAAATGATAGAAATGCAAGACACTGGTTCACAAATTGACTGAAATCAAGTAATATAAAGAAGGATG
>JAFVEX010000134.1 GCA_017475785.1 Eubacterium sp.
CTGCGGTATTCGACGATCGAAAACTGGTCGAAAAACATGTACAACCTGAACACGAAGCGCGCGAAGGTGGAAGAAGGCGGGAAGGTCGAGTGGATCTCCGGTTCCTTCGGCTCACACGTCTCATACCTCTACCCCATGAGTGTTCTTGCGGGCGATGGCGCGCGGGCAGAGTTTACCGGCGTGACATTCGCGGGAAAGGGCCAGAATCTGGATACGGGCTGCAAGGTCGTGCACAACGCGCCGAACACATCGTCGGTCGTCAACACGCGCTCGATCTCCAAGAGTGGCGGAATCAGCACGTTCCGGAGCTCCGTGGTAGTCAGTCCGCAGGCGGAGAACAGCAAATCCTCTGTCTCCTGCCAGTCTCTGATGATCGATTCGGAATCCCGCTCTGACACGGTGCCGGCAATGGATATCCGCACGGACAAGACGGATATCGGACACGAGGCAAAAATCGGCCGTATCTCGGACGACGCCGTTTTTTATCTGATGAGCCGCGGCATCTCAGAGGAAGAGGCGCGGGCGCTGATCGTCAGCGGATTTGCAGAAAATGTTTCCAAAGAACTGCCGCTGGAGTACGCAGTTGAGATGAACAACCTGATCCGGCTGGAAATGCGCGGCACGATCGGGTAATGCTATACATGATGGAGTGACCGATGGAAAAGAGAAAAATGACAATCAATCACCTGCCGGCCTACACCTATAACTGGCTGCATATGAACGCGGCAGAGCTCGCGGACGTCAGTGTCTGCGGTGAGGCGGCGGTGAAGGAAGAAATCCCGGAAGGCGTTCAGGCAAGTGTCCTGACTGTGGACAGGGCAGAGGAGGAAGGAAGCCCGGCCAATACTGCCGGCAAAGAAAAAGACGCAGTCATCCTTACGGACGCAAGAGCCGACATGGGCACGGCAATCCTCACAGGTGCCGGAGCTGATATGGACGCGCTGGTTGCGGATGCCGGCGTTCCGGTTCACGTACTGACCGCGCCGGCAGGGCAGCGGATCACAGATGACGCGGCGCGGCTTTCGTTTCAATATGCGAATCCGGCAAGTGACTCCGGAAGAGGGCAGGCAGCGGATGCCGGCGCGGAAGGCAGTGTCAGCGCCTGGCGCTATGTGCTGGAGCCGGATTCAGAGATGACAGTCGTAATGGACTATTCTTCTTCGGAGGAAGCCTCCGGATTCGCGGCAGTGCAGACGAAGGTTCACGTGCAGAAAGACGCGGTGCTGCATCTGGTGCAGATTCAGCGGACGGGCAGCGCGTTTACACTGATCAATGACGTCGGCGGTGTCTGCGAAGAGGGCGGAAGAGTTGAACTGATCCGTCTCATTCTCTCCGGCAAAAACACCTTCGACGGGTGCAGAGTTGCCCTGGAAGGCGAGAAGAGCTCGCTCGGCGTGGACATCGGATATCTGGCCAGGAGGGACGAGCACCTCGATATGAATTATGACGCTTACCACACCGGAAAAAAGACAACCTCGGAGATGAATATATCCGGCGTCCTGCGTGACCGGGCCTTCAAGCTGTTCCGCGGTACGATTGATTTTCAGAACGGGTGCTCCGGCGCGGTCGGCGATGAGCTGGAGGATGTCATGCTCATGGACAGCACGGTCGTCAACCAGACCATTCCGCTGATCCTGTGCGCAGAAGAGGATGTCGTGGGAAACCACGGGGCAACCATCGGACGTCTGGATGACCAGCTGCTGTTCTACATGGAATCCCGCGGAATGAACCGGGAAGAAGTTTATGAGATGATGGCACGCGCCCGCATTGACGCGGTGATCCGCAAAATACCGGATCTGAAGACAAAAGAGAGGCTGCTGCCCACAGAGCAGAGCAATCTGTCTCCTTGCGAATAAATCATAATTTTGGAGAACAATATGACAAACAGAACTGCTATAGATGAACAGATCCGCCGGGACTTCCCGCTGATCTGGAATCATCCGGAGATTGCCTATCTGGACAACGCCGCGACGACACAGAAGCCGCAGGCAGTCCTCGACGCCGTGCGCTCTTACTACGAGGAGTCGAACGCGAATCCGCTGCGCGGGCTGTATGACCTGTCCATGCGCGCGACGGAGATTTACGAGAATGCCCGGGAGCAGGTGCGCGGCTTTATCAACGCCGCGTCAGCCGAGGAAATCATCTTTACCAGAAATGCTTCGGAGAGCCTGAACCTGGTGGCGTACAGCTGGGCACGGACCTTCCTGAAGGAGGGCGACGAGGTGCTGATCACCATCATGGAGCATCACAGCAACCTGCTGCCCTGGATGAAGGCCGCGGAAGCTGTGGGCGCTGCGCTGCGGTATCTGGAGGTCGACGAGACCGGCCTGATCACGGAAGAAATGTTCCGCGCGGCGCTGACAGAGCGCACAAAGCTCGTCGCGATGACGCAGATTTCAAATGTTCTGGGCGTGCAGAACGATATCCGGACATTTGCCCGGATCGCCCATGAAGCAGGTGCCGTATTTGTGTGTGACGGCGCACAGAGCGTGCCGCATATCCCAGTCGACGTTCAGGATCTGGACGTGGACTTTCTGGCCTTCTCCGGTCATAAAATGACCGCTCCCATGGGAATCGGCGTTCTGTATGGCAAGAAGCAGATTCTGGAAGAGATGCCGCCATTCCTGTTCGGCGGAGAGATGATCGAATACGTCCGCCGGGACGGTGCGACCTACGCCGAGCTGCCGCATAAATTTGAGGCAGGCACGGTCAACGCTGGCGGCGCGGCAGGCCTGGGCGCAGCGATCTCCTACTATCAGACGATTGGATTCGACACGATCTGTGAGCGGGAAGAGCACCTCAGTCAATACGCCATGCAACAAATGCGCGAAATTCCGCACATTCACATCCTTGGCGCCGCAGACGGTGCGGCTCACCACGGTATTTTTACATTTACGATCGATAACGTGCACCCGCACGACATCGCGGCCATGCTCGATGAGGACGGCGTGGACATCCGCGCGGGACATCACTGCGCGCAGCCGTTGATGAAACACCTGAAGACGCTTTCGACCACCCGCGCGAGCTTCGCCTTCTACAACACCGAGGCAGAGGTTGACCGGCTCGTGGAAAGTCTGCGGCAGGTGCGCCAAAAGATGGGATACAGGGACTGACCGCACAAAGATATATTTGAGACGCGGATACTGGCCGTTAAAAGATAATATGAAACGCGGAGGCTGACGGAGGCAGAAAATGGCACACAATACCTTCTATAATGAGATTTTAACCGATCATAACATGAACCCCATGCACAAGCATGAGCTGCCAGACGCAAACATGACACTGGAAGGCGTCAATCCCAGCTGCGGCGATGACATCATCCTCCAGCTGAAGGTGGTGGACGGTCTGATCGAAGACGGCGCATATACCGGCGACGGCTGCGCGATCTCTCAGGCGTCCGCCGATATCATGCTCGACCTCATCATCGGAAAGCCCGTAGACGAGGCGAGACGCCTGTCCGAGATCTTTCTCCGTATGATCAAGGGTAAAATCACGGAAGAAGAGAAAGAGGAACTCGAAGAAGCAGGAATCCTTGAGGACATCGCGCACATGCCTGCGCGCGTCAAGTGCGCGGTGCTGGGCTGGCACACGATGGAAGAACTGCTGGATCAAAACGAGTGAAAAGCACAGGGCTCCGGGATTCCGGAGTCCTGATCAATGCTATTCTTTTCTGTTGACCCGTCATTTATAGTGGCTGCTCTGTATCTTTGAGAGATAAATCTCCATACTTGTCCCGGTAGGCACGGATCAATTCTTCGGCAGCAAGCGCACGTTTTTCCACATCCTCAATACGTTTTTCTGCATCTTTAATACGTTTTTCCGCATCCTCAGCGCATGACAAGATCCGCGCTAAGGCAGTGGGCAGATGAGTTGTTGATTGCGC
>JAFVEX010000135.1 GCA_017475785.1 Eubacterium sp.
AGGTAGCTTGCAACATCCCATGGGCAGAACACTTCAGAGTTTCCGAAGACATACCCGTCATACCACTCTTTGATCAGTCCGATCTTCTCTGACATTCCAAAGGCATCCAGCATTCCGGCAACTTCATCCTGCGTGAAACCGAAGTACTGGCTAAATTTCCGGCTTGTAACAGAATAACAGGCAAAGTTGTTTACACCCGTAAAAATGCTTTCTTTGGAAATCCGCAGACATCCCGTAATGACTGCAAACTTCAGATACTCATTCGTTTTCATCGAAATGCTCATGATGCCGCGGATCACGTCGAGCATCTGCTGATAAAATTCTTTGTTTTTCGTCTCCTCAGCTTTCGCCAGCGGAACATCATACTCGTCGATTAAAAGGATGGCCGGTTTTCCATAAACAGCTCTCATCATTCTCATGATTGTTTTCAGAGAGTTCTGTACCTCAGATTCGCTTCCTGTCTGACCCCTGAGCTTTTGAAATATTTCCACATCATATGGATCCGCCTCAGGACTTTCCGCCAGCGAAGCATGCTTTTTACACAAATCAGCTATGACTGCTTTCAACTTATCGTACGCAAGATCAAAGCTGCGCCCCTCCACATCCTTCAAGGTGAGGAACAACACCGGGTACTGGTTCATCCATTCTTTGCAGAATTCGGGATGATCTGTCATAATCTTTCGTCCCGCAAATATATCTGCACTGTCCCGACCGATATCAAAGTAGCTCTCCATCATGCTCATGGTAAGCGTCTTCCCAAATCGACGTGGACGCGTGAAAAGAGTCACCTTGTTGCGGCTCCTGGCCACAAGTTCAAAAATCAGTTCCGTTTTATCTACATAATATCCGTCATCTCTGATGAACTCGTCAAAGATGTCATTACCGACAACAATCATCTTGCCCATCTATACCCGCCTCCTTCCAAGGCCTTTACGACAGGTGGGCATACCGCACCTGTTTTACATACTATTGTAAGGGCAGGTGCCATAAAAATCAAGATTTTCAGTTTGTGAGACGAACCTCATGCATGATTCTCTTCCTTTACCCTCACCTGCATTTATCCCAGATACACGCTTCCGAGCACTGGGATCTCGTAGTATCCGCTCTTTTCGACGATCAAATCCATATCTGCCAGGCGGGTTTTGCCTCCTTCGACGACCAATACAACTCCCTCGTTTGCGGAGAGCTCTTTCTCGCCGATTCCTTTTCCTCTTTTCTGCAGCACGACTGCGCTGTCTGTCTTGATTTCGGTATCTGCAATTGCGCCTGTGACTTTACGAACAAATGCTTCTTTTTCGCTGTCCAGCTCCGCGCCGACCGCTACGAGAACCTTTGTAATCCCCCTGTGTCGGCAGGTACTGATGATGTTTTCAGATATTTCTGCCAGTGCCTTATCTTCATCCAGCTGGTCTTTGTGATGCTTTCTGAAAAAGACTGTGTCTTTCGTGAGTACAGAGCCAATCCCGCCTGTGGGCTGGTACCATTCTCCAAAGGAGCGGATTCCTGTTCCTGTTTCCAGCGCATCTGCGTCCTGCACGCGTTTGGAGAAAATAACGTATAACAGATAGAGAATCAGGTATCCGATCACGCCCAGCACGAATCCGATCACCGCGTTGCGCTTATTGATAAAGGGCACTCCGGCGGGCGAAGCTTCTTCCGTGGAGGATGCCGCCTGATGGGCTTTTTTGTACACCTCTGACTGTTTCCCCGTGAAGGAATTTTTCAGATTGTTCAGAGAGCTGTTCAGGCTGTTTAGTGTTGTGTAGGCGGTTGTCTGCTTGGTGACAAGACCCGCGTCGCTTACGAGACGGGATTCTCCTGCTACCAGTTCTATCGTGTGCGGGCCGATACCGGACGCGATTCTCTCCTGAAGAGCCGGTATAACTGATTCTATTTCGCTCTGCATTTTTTCGGAAGATACATCGTCCGGCAGCATCAGATCGCAGGTGAGAAGGGAACCCTGGAGCGGGAATTCCGCCACGACCGACGTATTGATGGCGACCATTTCCCGGATCTGGCTCGGGACGAGCTCCTGTTCTGACGCCCGCAGAACAGCGGCACAGAAGTCTTCCCCGGTCAGTTCTGTTTCATAGGCCTGCAGAAGGGTTCCCAGCATATCTGCGTTTTCTTCGTCCGTCCTGACAACCCAGACCATATGTATTTTTTTGACATGGTAGGGATCCAGCTGCATAACTGCCGACTGATCGATATAATCCTGAAGACGCGCCATGGTGCCTTCCAGATGCAATACGCTGTCAACGGCTTTTCTTTCTCCCTCCGGAAGTTCGCTGAGAATGTCGTCGCCAGACATACTTTTTAGCTTGTTTATCGCCTGCGCAGAGGCCTGTGCCGCGCGGGAAAGGCGGACATGCTGGAATTCCATAAACAGCAGCATAATGATTATGGCAGTAATCAGGACCAGCTTCCACTGCTCCAGCAGCTTTCTGAAGATTGCCCGATTCGTTATAAGGTTTTTTTCGCGATAATTCATGCTTTTCTTCCTCTCCCTCGTTATCTCTGTCTGTACATCCTGTTGCTTTTTTCATTTGCCGCGCCACTGCCGGCTGAATCCCCCTTTGGTTTTTGAATATCCGGCGTCGTATCCCGCAAGATCATAAACAGATACAGGCACGGTATAAAATGATCCAAAATGAACAAGCCTTCGAAAAAATTGTTTACCAATACATAGACCGGCACCAGATACCACCAGGAGTGATCCAGATGTTTTGCGCGGAGAAATTGCAGAATCATATGGATCATGCAGAGGGAAAACCCTACCCACCCAGTGACACTGATCATCGCCAGATAGCCATTGTGCGGCTCATATCCTGCGGAATTGTAGTACAGGTCGTGCGCGTCCTCCGCGTGCGTGTCGATGTATTCTTTTCGATATTGCCTGTCCAGCCGCAGACTTCCCCGTCCCAGAACAGATGTTTCATTGAGCGACGCAAAGCAGGTTTTCCAGATGATTGTCCGGCCGGTGCTCAGTTCCATCAGCTGAAATTCCTGGTCGTTCAGCGTGCGCAGCCTGCTGTTTTCCGGCCTTGTATAAAACCAGCCAAGCGCTGCGATTCCGAGCAGCATGCAGACGAGTGTCACCAGCACTGCCGCGCGTCCTCTGAGCTGCCGGAAAATCAGTCCCGCAAGAAACAGGATGCCTGTTGCTGCCAGCGCCACGTCTGCGCTGCGCACAGAGCGGTAAAGCACAAGAAAGCAGATCAGGTGAAAGGCCGCGAAAAGTCCGGCTGCCGTCTTCTGAATGATTCCCTTTGATCTGGCAAACCAGATCAGTGAAATAATCAGCACTGTGGCACCGAATATACCGCCCGCATTGGGATTTGTACAAATCGCGGCAAACGGATATTTCTCAACGATTGTGTTTGCCCGCAGGACACGCTGCAGTTCTTCTGGGAATCTGGAATACCCCAGATAAATCACAAGGTTTGCAGCATTGATCAGAATCGATGAAACACACAAAATGTTCTTCTGGACTTTGTTTCCTGAAAATCCTCCTGTAAGAATATCTGTGACCGCCAGCAGATAAAACGTCTCCAGCCAGATCGAGCGCAGAACTGTAATGTCGAATCCGGTCAGAATGAGTGTTATGAATCGTGTACAAATATATAGAACGGCAAAGGCGTTGTGCTTCAGCCAGTCAATCCTGGCGCGGCTGTCTGCGGCAATTCCCAGAATGAGAAGGGAGGTCATCGACACGCCCTGAAACAACATCATCCAGTGAACATATACAGTCTGTCCGATGATTGTTCTGACAGACAAAAGATATCCCAGAAACAGAATGGTGTTCGCCGGCATCAGAATTCTGCGGTTCAGCATGCTCACCCGGTATTCAATTGTTTTTGTGTGCTTTTTTAACTGCATTGTGCCTTCATATCCGCGATCATCCGCATGAACATTTCTTCGAGCTCTGTCTCTGCGTTCCAGCCGAGCTTCCGCAGTTTGGCTGTGTCCAGGTTCATGCGGAGCACAGGCGCAAATCCGTATTTGGCGCCGTCATCCTCCGCGTTGATCACGACACGGATTTCACTATCCGCACAGCTTGCGGCGACCATCCCGGCCATTTCAGCGATGGAACAGTAAGTCTCCTCATTCGCAGCGTTATAAGCTTCACCGGCTTTCCCTCTTGCCAGAACTGTGAGAATTGCCCCGGCAGCGTCTTCAGTATACAGGTAGCAGCGTCTGGTCTCACCCTTTGTGTGCAGGACAATATCCCTCTTTTCAATCACGCAGCGGGCAAATTCCGCGAATACGCGGCTGTCTCCATACCGGACGCCCGGTCCGAAGGTCTGCGTCAGACGGACTACCTTTGCGGGCAGTCCATACTGCTTTACGTACGCCGCGCAGAGTGCCTCGCAGAGGCGTTTGCTCTCCGGATAAGAGGACCGCACGGACATTGTATTCAGATTCGTCGCGTGATCTTCTCTGATTTTTTCATCCGTTTCCGGGGCGCCGTACACTTCCATCGTGGAAAGCAGGACGAATCCCTTCACCTGGTTGACGCGCGCAAACTCCAGCATGCGAAGTGTTCCCTGATATGCTGTGTTAATAATACTGACCGGATCCTCTACAAACGCGCGGCTGGAGGTATTCGCGGCGCCATGAATCACATAATCCGCGCCAATATCTTCTGCCTCGATCTCAGTGACATCTGTCTCGATAAAACGAAGATCCTCCCCAAGCAGCTGCCGGCCCCGCGCAAGGTCCCTGACAACAGCCACTACCTGGGCGCCCTGCGCCTGCAGGACGCGGATCAGAGTCTTGCCGATCAGACCCGTCGCCCCCGTTACCACTACAGTAGATCCCTTATAACTCTCCATTCCAGTCTGCCCTCATTCCTTCAAAAACGCCCGGAACTCCTTATGCGGCTTCCTCTGATCCTCCGGCGGCAGCTGCATGTAGTCTCCGTACCGCTCCTTCAGAATCTCGTCGTACCTGGCCGGGATATTGACCTCAATATCCTCGAACGGGACGCGGATCAGCTCGTCAAACCACTCTTTTTCAAAGAACCACACATCCGGATCCCAGGCGGGAACACTGACATAACGGCTTTCCTCCCAGGTAAACTGCTGCTCGATTCTGTCCAGCTGTTTCAGGAAGTACACATTCCCGCGAAGGCGGCTGTAGACGGCATTTGGAAAATTTCCGATCTTATGTCCGATTCCTCTTCCGTAAAACAGGCTGTTCCAGGAACTGAGCGTCAGATGTTTGCGGATTTTCAGCAGCTCTGGATGTTTGTGGTGCCAGTACTGCTTTGCGTTTCCCATGCCGTCAAATGGATAAAGATCTACAAACAGACCGGACGTATACGCGCGTTCTTCAAAGGTCAGTAAATAGTTCTGATTGCACAGGCGCGCGATGTAAAACGGATATCCCACTGTCTTATCATAGGCTTCGATCTCCAGAGGACGCATTTCCTCCGGGTTCTCCCGCACATACTGGATGAATCGCTCATAATCCGCGCGCGGCATCGCCACATCGATATCGTCATCCCATGGAATAAACCCTTTGTGCCGGATCGCGCCAAGGAGGGTTCCATACATAATCCAGTAGCGCAGGTTCTGCTTTGCGCAGATCTCATCGATCCGCTTCAGAATATCCAGCTCTGCTATCTGAAATTCACGCAAGGTTATTTCTCTCATACGAAAAAATTCTCCAAATCCTTCCGACTTCCCCTAAAGAATTATCCTGGTTTATGCGATTGCTTCTTTTGAAGCAGCAGGCATAATGGTTTAACCCAGTCTGTCTTTATTGGAAAACCGCGCCAGCAGTTTCCTTGCCAGCCCGAATTTTCTCTCTTCTACCGTCATCGCCGCCGCAAACAGAACCAGAAACAGTCCCCACCTGATGAACCACATTCCTGCGCACAGCAGTGAAACCGCAGACATTCCCACCACGAAGGCCGCGCACAGCAGGACCGTTCCGGTTGAAAAAAGACTCTCGCCCTGGATTTTCCATGCAAGGGTATAATGCAGGGCAAAATAAACAATATAGGTTACAAGCGTCGTGTAAGCTGCCGCCACGTATCCATACCGAAGGATGAAAAAATAGTTCAGCACGATGTTCAGTGCCGCCGCGCCGGCGGTGCAGAGCGCGATATATCCGGTTTTCTGATGGTAGTATTCCACTGCGCAGGGTATGTTGTACAGGAACGCGAAGAATCCCCCTGCGATGACCGGGATCACGCAGTAGACAGAATCTGTATATTTGCTTCCGCCCAGAATCATTACGAGTTCCGGGGTGAGCAGCTGGACAAATACCGTCAGCACCGCGAGCCCGAGCATGTAATATCTGCTCTTGCTTCGGATCTCCTTTTTATCAGAAGCCGCCATTTTCTCATAAAACCAAGGTACCCACACCGTATCCAGCGAGGTGGCTGTGATTGCCAGAATGGTATAGATGTTGTAGGCAAAGCTGTAGATTCCACCGGCATGTTCACTCACCATGTTGATGATCATGATCCGGTCAAACTGGTTCAGAATCACCTGGCTGATGCCGTGCGGAATGATGGGCAGACTGTACTTCAGCCCCCATTTCAGCCTGCGGATCTCGGTCAGGGGCTTTCCGCGGCGGAAAAACCAGTACACAAGAAAGGCGGCTACGAGGCTGACCGGCACGACAGTTCCCACAACCCTGCCCATGTACCTTCTCTCCGAAAACACGAACAGAATCAGAAGAATTGAGAGGATGATGTTTCCAATTGCGTTGCACGCGGAAACCTTCAGAAACCCGCCGTAACTGTAGCGAAGACTCGCGTCTGTATTAAAACAGACGATAATCGCGGAGCCAACACTGTAGAAAACCAGCAGATTGAGGCACAGCCGGTCGATTTTCAGGAGCGTCGAAAGCGGGCCGCCGAACAGATTGGCAATCACCAGAAACACCGCGCAGCTTGCCAGAATCAGCAGGATCGTTGCGGAAACATATGCGTTATAGCCTTTCTCGTCTGCCTCTCCATCTCGCGCGTAGACCTGAAATTTCGCGTTTTTGTAACTGGAGTGAATCGCAAATCCGACAACCACATAAAAAATGCTCTCATATGAGGAAAACAAGCTGAACATTCCGTAATCTTCAGTTGTCAGGAGTCTGGCGAAGACCGGCAGTGTGAAGAAGGATAGTCCTTTCAGCAAGTAATTGCCGACTGTATAGCCGATTCCGGCTTTTACTACTTTTGAGCCTCTGGCCATGCTGATTCCTCCTCCCGCTTCCTCACAATTCCCGAGAATAACCCGAGCATGATCCAGAAGCAGGAACTCTCGAAGGGCTTTTTCATGTAAAAATCAGATTCAAACAAATTGATTACAAGTATTCCGCAGATCAGTCCGAGAACCGGCGCCAGATCCTGATACCTGTCCAGATCCCGAAACATCCTGCGCGCGGGCTTTATCAGAAGCACCATGATTGCGGTCAGCATCAGCAGCAGGCCGATAACGCCGTAGGCAACTGCTGTCTGTATATAAATATTGTGCACATTGTTAAACAGGCTTTCTTTCAGTGTCACAGGCGCGTAGACTGCTATATGGGTGCGGATTGTCGCGCCGACGCCAAACAGAAAATTGACCGGATTATCGGTCAGTACTTTCAGGCCTGTACTCCACAGCTGGAGGCGGGTATCTGTGCTTCCGGACATTTCCCTGGAGGTCCGTCCCGTAAAATGAAACAGGGAATCTGAAAGGCTTGAGGACGGATCTCTGAACAGCAGAAAGTATACAATCGCAATTGCCAGCAGAACTTCCGCGAGAAAGCCAAGATAAAGCCAGACGCGGGCGCCGTCATGCTTCAGTCTGCCGATGTAGTCTGTCAGAATAAATACAAATAAAACGACGAGCGCGCCCAGATATCCTCCTCTTGAATAGGTGAAAAAAAGAACCAGAAATCCCAGCAGAAGCATCAGCAGGCAGAGTGCTTTCCTGTGCCTGTTCCTGCGCCACGCGAACAAAACCATCGCAATATATATCACGCAGAAATCACTGGTGATATTCGCGTTGCCGAGAATTCCCACAAGCGCGTTCGTATCTCTGCTGCGCCCCAGATGAAGCGTCGTTCCGGTAATCGCGGAATAACTGTAATCTACAGTGACACCTGCGCGGTAAAGCAGAAAGGAAACAGCCAGAACCGCCGTGCCCCCAAGAAGAATAATCCGCGCGATTTTCCAGAGATTGTCTGTCAGATCCTCGCTGCTTTTCCTGCCGGAGCAGTATGTGAGGAAACCTGCTGAGATAAGCATATAGCAAAGGGCAATCAGTGATACCGTGCTGAACGAGTTGAGCGCGATGGTACACATGCCGGAACCGGCAATAAAAATCATCACGGCAATGCTCCCTGTCATCACCTCGGATGACAGAAGAATCCGCGCAAGAAAAAAGAGTGCGAGAAGCGCCAGTACATTGAACAGCTTGTCCATCAGAGGCATAAAACCGTAGACCCAGTACAGAATTCCCGCGAACAGGATCATCATTTTTAAATATAATTCATCATTTAAGATCCCGGATGGTTTGCGGACGTATCTACGCATCTCTTTCCTCTCTAACATAATGAAGTGCCCTGCCTTTAGAACAGTCCCAGCCAGATCTTCGCCAGTAGTTCTGGCCGCTGCTCGCCTGTGTAACGGCACAGCCGGCCGCTGTTTTTTGACAGCGTTATCCTGTTGCGCAGCCGTCCGGGATACGCGCATGCGTACAGCACCGGGTGCTCTCCGGGCTGCAAATGGTATTTTTCAAAAATTTCCCGCGCGATCATGCTTCTTCCATTCCTGCGGCGGGCATCCTTGATCTTGCCGATTTTTTCCCGCAACTTTTCTCCAAATCCTGCCTTTGCGGCCCCGACAACGTTGTTGGCGTGCTGGCGGTACCGGATAAAGGAGGCCGGATCGTACACAATTCCATCCAGAACGGACGCCGCCATGGCTGTCCATACATCGTGAATCCGGAGCCTGAGCAGCTCCTCTGACGGTCTGCATTTGATATCCGTCAGCTTTTTAAAAACCGTCTGCGGAAAAACCATCGTACACCCGGCCAGTGTATTTTGCGACATAATGCCAAGAGGACGCAGATGTATGCTGTCTTGCCTTCCGTACCGCAGCCCCTGCGAATTACCCTCGGCGTCGACACACTCCTGATTGGACGCATACAGCGAACAGCCGGTTTCTTCCAGTTTTCTGGCTGCGGCGGCCAGCTTCCGGGGTTCCCAGATGTCATCCTGATCCGCGAACGCGTAGTAGTCGTAACCGGCAGGGATTTTGTAGAGAAGCTGATAGAAGCTGTTGCCGACTCCAATATTTTTTTCCGGAAAAACAATCACATTGCTGTGGGTCTTCCGGACAGCGTTCAGCATCTCCGGTGTCCGGTCTGAGGATCCGTCGTCCCTGATATACAGGGTTACCTCGACCTCTTCCTGCCGCAGGATGGAATCAATCTGCTCCTGCAGGTAGGTTTCTCCGTTATAAGTGCTCATTGCGACTGCAATTCGTTTCATCTGTGTCTTTCACCCGAAAATCTGAGAGTTTTCCCGCGCGTCTACAAGCGCGCGGAAGATGTAAAAGTCGGTTGGCGTCGTGATCTTGATGTTCTCAGAGGTTCCCTCGACAACGAAAATGTCATACCCGCTCTGCTGCATCAGATACGCCGTGTCGATACAGTCCAGCATCCCTCCGTTGATTGCTTTCTGGTGCGCGTCCGCGAGCTGGCCGAGCCGGAAGGACTGCGGCGCCTTTGCCATCTGGCACTTACTCTTGTCAATAATCTGTCCGACTTTGTTGTCCCGCTCCTTGATGGCGATGGTTTCGATCGCCGGAGAGACCGTGACTGCGGATCCGTGCTCCAGCACACAGGCAATATTTCTGCTGATCGTCTCATAGTCAATCAGGGGCCGCACACCGTCGTGAATCAGGCAGACTGTATCCGGCTCATAGTATTCCTGCGCCTTTTTGATTCCATTGAAGCGCGAGAGCATGCCTGTCTCCCCGCCCGGTATGACGGCCCGGACCTTTTTGACGCCGAATTTCCGGATCAGCTCCTGACAGTAGCTGATCCACTCTTCCACACATACGACAATGATTTCGTCGATCTGGTCATGCCGGTCAAACTGCTCCAGAGTATAGATCAGGATCGGCTTCCCATGCAGTTCCAGAAACTGCTTCGGCTTTGTCCGTGTATTCATCCGCTGGCCGGTTCCGCCGGCGAAGATAATTGCGACATTCATTTCAAATTCGTCTCCTGCTGGCTCTATGCGATCCTTCGCGCTATTTTATGCGTCTCCTGAAGGAATGAATCTGTTAAAGAGATAATTCCGTAATAAAATGACTCTCCCGTTTCGCTTCTGCCGGAGGCGTCATATAGTCCGGCCCGTAGTTGCCGGTGAGGTAGTCCTCATATTTCGCCGGAACATAAAAATCATGCTCACAAAATTGCAGCTCCTTCAGCGGGAAGAATACGTCTGTGGGATACAGCTCTCCAAAATAGTGCTTTCTGCCTGTCGCGCTCGTGATATGAGAAGCTTTTCTGGAGCTGGCAATATACCGGTCCACGCGGTCGAGCCATTTTTCAGGTCTTGAGAAGGAAAACAGTTTCCCGGTTATCTGCCGGAGCTTCAGGAACAGCTTTCCATCTTTGCTCTTATTGAGGAACTGCCTGTATTCTTTGCTCATATAAGCCTCGTCAATCGCGCAGGACGCGATAAACATCAGAGCGTTTGCCTTGTACCCTTTCCATTTGCGCATGAGGGGGTGCTCCGGAACCGTGTCATAAGGAAATACATCGATAAAAACCGCGTCCGGGCGAAGGGGATTTCCTTCTCCGACGGTTTTCAGTACCGTTCCTTTCTTGAAAATCTGCATGAACCGGTTGTCATTTGGCCACGGGGAATTCGGACAGCGCAGCTCGTACCCATCTCCAAATTCCTTCTCAAACACCTGCTTCAGCTTCTCATAATCCCTGCGGACCAGGCCCAGATCCAGATCATCATCCCAAGGGATGAAGCCTTTATGCCGCACCGCGCCGAGGAGCGTGCCGCCCACCAGAAACAGCCGGATGCCGTTCCTGCGGCACCGCTCATCCAGATCAACTGCCATTTCATAAAGCGTCTGCTTCAGCGCCGCAGACTCCTCTTCTGTGATCTGGCGGCCGGTTCCATCCTGTCTGGCTATGTCATTCAGAATTTCCTTATAGTTCATCAGGACAGGCATATCGTTACCCCTTCTGCTCGATGATGTCATGAATCATGGCCAACAGCGGTTTCATTAAATTCCGCAGATCAAACTTCTCTGCAAGCTGATAAGCGCTTTCCTGGCAGCGCTTCAACAGGCTCTCGTCGGACAGGCGAATGACCGCGTCGTACAGGCTGTCAGCGTTCTCCGCCTGATACTGAATTCCGGCATTCCGGTCTTTGATATATCCGCTGATCTCTCCGGACAGCGAATTGACTACTGCCAGGCCTGCCGCGCAGTAATCATAGAATTTATCCGGCATATCAACAGTCGAATAAGCCGCGTACGGGCATAGTCCGATGTCACACTGCCTGTAGATGGCAGGCAGCTCTTCGGGCTTTACAGAGCCCAGAAAAACCAGTCTGTCATTCTTTGCCGCGGCCTCCCGGAGCTGGTCTTCCTGCGGTCCGGCTCCCGCGACGATGAACCGGATTTTTTTCTCTTCCTTCCGGATTCTCTCCGCGGCTTCTATCAGAGAACTGATGTCATAGGATGGACCAAGTGAACCCGCGTAGGCACACCAGATCCAGTCCTTTTCCTTCTCTGGCAGCTCTACAGACAGCGGAAGCTCCATCTGCTCCCTGAAATGATTTATGTCGATTCCATTGTAGACGAGGCATCTGGGGATTTCCGGATTTCCGGTTCTCTTTACAGCGATCTCCAGCTGGTTTTTCCCAAGACCGCAGACACCGCTCACAGCGTGATAAAACGGTGCTTCCCTGCGCTCCAGTGCCCTGGTCGCGAGCCTTGCGGCCGGGGCGAGGGGTTTCATATGCTGCCGCATATATCCCTCGAACAGATGAATGTCCATGATGTCATAAATGACCGGGACATTGCTCTCCTTCATGTATGGCCACACAGGTCTGAACGCAGACAAAAGACCTGTACCTGCCGTGATAATGAGATCGGGCTTCTTCAGCTTTTTGAATGCATAAGAGAGCGCGCGTGCGTACTGCATCTCAAATCCTGCCCGCTTCAGAGATATGTTGCTTCTGTAATCTCCTGTCGGAACCAGCTGAATATCGAAATTTTCACAGACGTTGATCCGCTTCCAGCTCTCACTTCTTCTTTTTTTAAATACGTGCGAGAAATTCGCAGTCCAGAAGACAACCCGGTATCCATTCTCGGCCAGAATCCTTCCGAACCGGATATGTCTTGCTTCCAGATACTTCTCGCCGATGATTTCTCCATATGGATAGATAATCCAGATTTTTTTCATATTATTCACCATTTCATGTACCGTGACTGACCGTTCCCCTTAGTACGGCAAGGCTTTCTGCCGCGGATATCGGAAAATCAGGCAAGCAGAATGTATAGATTAATTCATGACAGTTCCATGCGTCAGCTCGCGTGATATTTGATCGGCTTTGCGGGGCTTCCGACAGCCGTACAGTTTTCTGGAAGATCCCGGATCACTACTGCCCCTGCCCCGACGGTCGTGTTTTCCCCGATCTTGAGCCCCTGTATGATTTTTGATCCCGTTCCGAGGTTTGAGCAGCAGCCGACCGTTACCTTGCCGGATATATTCACGCCGGGATTGATTACGCTGCATGCGCCGATCACAGCGTCATGGCCGAGCGTACAGTTCAGGTTGATTACGACATGGTTTCCGACGGATACATTAATCGCGAGAACTGTGCCGCCACAGATGATGCTGCCCTCTCCGACTGACACGCCCTTGTAAAGGTGCGCCTCCGGATCGATCAGGGTCGCGAATCTTATGTGCGGATTTGTGATCTTATCGAGTACCTTTTTGCGCGTGGCGGCCACGCCCAGGGAGCAGACCGCAAAGCATTCCTGCGCAGCCTGGTTTAATGAAGCAATTGTTCCGATCACCGGATAGCCGTCGATCTTCGTGCCCTGCACTGACGGGTCGTCGTCCGCGAAACCCAGCAGCTCCCAGACCGGCTCTGCTGCCGCGGCATTGATCCGCTCAATCACGTTCGCTGTCTCCCTGCCGAAATCACCGGCACCGATAATAACAATCTGGTTCATGTTCATTCCTCACTGCCCATAAACTCTTCCATCGTCTCAGATGTTCCGGAACTGATTCCTTCCTTCTTCAGGACGACGCCGACCGTGTCCCTGATAATCCGGAGATCGCCCGCGAAAGACACGCTGTCGACATACCTGACATCCCATTCAAACTTGTCCTCCCAGGAGATGGCGTTCCTGCCGTTCACCTGCGCAAGTCCTGTGAAGCCGGGGCGCACTTCGTGCCGTCTTGCCTGGCGCGCGCTGTAGCGTGGCAGATAGCGGACAAGCAGCGGCCGCGGCCCGACAACAGACATGTCGCCCTTTAAAATGTTCAGCAGCTCCGGAAGCTCGTCCAGTGAGGCTGCCCGCAGCCTTCTGCCGAAATCCGTCAGACGCACCTCATCCGGCATGGGGTTTCCTTCCTCATCACGCTCATCCGTCATCGTGCGGAATTTATATAATTTGAAGATTTTCCCGTTCTTCCCTGGTCTCTCCTGTGTAAACAGCACGGGACTGCCCAGCTTCTTCCTGACGAGAAGCGCTGTGGCCGCAAGCACCGGACTGAGCAGGATCAAAGAAAAGACAGCAGTCATGGCGTCAGCCGGCCGCTTCAGGTATCTTTCATAGAAACCCCTGTACCGGTGCGCGCATCCCGCCTTCCGGTCGCGGTACTGCCCAATCTGGTCCTGGATAAACGCAGCCGCCCCGACAACTGCATATAGACAGAAGATCAGTTTCAGAACTCGTTTCCTTCTCACACTGCTTTTTTTCCTTTCTTTTTCTCATAAAAGGCAATTGCGAAACGCCATCTTCTAACGTACAGATTGTACAAAATAAACATTTCCATAAGCAGACTGTCCGAATCCCGCCGGCACTTGCTGAGCTTGCGAAGCTTAGTACCGCTGCGAGGATGAGCAAGTGCGAACGTGTCTGCGTTGGAATGTTATTTTGCACAATCTTTCAGCTTTTTCTGTTTCGCAATTACCTTTTTATCCCTCATCCAAAGCACCGCCGGACCACCTCGATGATGATATCCTGCTGTTCTTCTGTCATCTTGTTGTCACTTGGCAGGCACAGTCCGCGCGTAAAAATATCTGCGCCGACGTCTTCCAGTTCGCCCTCGTCGATATAGGCGTTGCTTCTGGCTCTCCCATTACCGTTGGCGGTCACGAATGGGTTCATCCGGTAAACCGGCTGCATGTGCATCGGCTTCCAGATTGGCCGGCCTTCGGCATTGATGCCGGCAATCGCCTCCAGTATCTCGGTCGGGCAGCTTTTCCCGCTCTCGGGAACGTACAGCGCGTCTTTTTCCCCTCTTGCCTGCCTGCACATCGCCTCTTTGCTGATCAGGAGGCAGGAGAGCCAGTAATTCGGCTCTGAATTTTCCGCGTCATAAGGGTTCATGGAAACGAGAAGGTCCGCAAACCCGTCCCGATAGTGCTCGTAAATCGCCTTTTTCTGGGCTATGTGCTCCTCCAGGTACGGGAACTGTCCGCGCACGACGCCCGCGATTACGTTGCTCATGCGGTAGTTGTAGCCCAGTTCTTCGTGCTGGTACCAGGGGGCATCCTCGCGGCTCTGCGTCGACCACTTCCTGACTTTGTGCGCGGCCTCCTCGTCGTCTGTCAGCAGCATGCCGCCTGCAGAACCTGTGATAATCTTGTTTCCGTTGAAGGAAATTACGTTGTAGTCGCCGAATGTACCCGTCTGCTTCCCGCGCCATGAGGCGCCCAGTGATTCCGCGGCGTCCTCCACGATCAGCGCCCCGTGCGCGTCACAGATTGCCCTGATCTCATCGATTTTTCCGGGCACGCCGTACAAGTGCGCAACAACAACCAGCCGGACATCCGGATAGAGAGAGAATGCTTTTTCCAGCGCCGCGGGGGACATGTTCCAGGTGTCGTATTCGGTATCGATAAAAACCGCCTCGCCGCCTTCATAGGCGATGGGATTTACGGTGGCGTCAAATGTCATGTCCGAGCAAAATACCCTGTGCCCCTCCAGCGTCCCGTGTCCTGGCCGCGGCTGCCCGTACAGGCGCTCCCCGGCGAGCTTTACCGCCAGGTGCAGCGCTGCTGTTCCGGAGGAAAGCGCAACAGCCTGGCCGCATCCGAGCTTTTCGCAGGTGACGCGCTCTGACTCGTTAATATTTTCGCCGACCGTAGACATCCAGTTCGTCTCGTAAGCCCTCTGCATAAAGTAAAGTTCTTCGCCGTGCATCGTCGGAGATGCCAGCCAGACCTTCTTTTCAAACCGGCGGATTCCGGCAGCCTCAGCTGCTATTTTGTCGTACATGCTGTATCCTCTTCGTCTTCTTGTGACCCTGTGTTTTTGACTGATACCTTTCCCGGACATCCACCCGCTATACATAACTTATTTGTCCTCAGCGGAGCTGCAGATACGGGAAATTGGCAAAGTCTCCCATGATTGGAAGCTAACTATGTTAACACAGTATACACATGATTTATGGCTTATATATCCTCTTAGCGCATTATCCGCTAAACATCAGGAGTAATGCCTTCCGACCGCTGCTGTGACGCCTTCTGTCTTGTTATTTGAGCGAAAAAAAAAGAGTGCGCGAGCACTCTGCGCAGAGGAAAATAATTCCAAAACAAAAAAGCACAGAACCAATCTCTAAGAGAAAGATTCTGTGCTTTATTACACATGAATGATTTTTGTTTTTATTTCACGCCGCCGGCGATCTGCTGCTGGTACCCGCTTCCTTTTTCTTCGGAACCATGAATTCCGGCTGGATGATAGGTGCTCACCATTGCCTGCACCTTGCTGCGGATATCGACATCATTCTCGTAAGCTGCCTGCATCAGGTTTTCCAGTTCCGCGAGGAACTGGTCTGTGTCAAACGGGATCGGATTGCCGATATGAATCATGGCATTCGGGGTCTTCCGCAGCCCCTCTTCCGCCATCAGCTTTTCTTCATACAGCTTTTCCCCCGGCCGGAGCCCGGTGTACTCGATTCGAATGTCCACGTCTGGTTTGTATCCGGAAAGCTTGATCAGGTTCCTCGCCAGCGTGTCGATTTTGACCGGCGCGCCCATGTCCAGGACAAAGATCTCGCCGCCTTTCGCGTATGTTCCCGCCTGCAGCACAAGGCTGACAGCCTCCGGAATCGTCATAAAGTACCGGATAATATCAGGATGCGTAACCGTGACGGGACCGCCCGCCGCAATCTGCTTTTTGAACAGCGGTATGACAGACCCGTTGCTGCCGAGCACGTTTCCGAAGCGGACCGCCACAAATTCCGTTTTCGCCGTCTGATAGCCGGCATTGTCCTTGCCCGGGATGGTGAACGGCATGGCGCCGAATTCATCGTCCACATGGACATGCAGGACCGGCAGGGCTTCCTCCTGATGCTCCTTGATTTTGTGATCGAAGGACTGGACGATCATCTCGCACATCCGCTTGCTGGCGCCCATGATATTGGTCGGGTTGACTGCCTTGTCCGTACTGATCAGCACGAACCGGCTGCATCCGTTCATCATTGCGGCGTACGCGGTCTTGTATGTGCCAAATACGTTGTTCTTGATCGCCTCGTCGGGACTCCCCTCCATCAGCGGCACATGCTTATGCGCTGCGGCGTGGAATACCACATCGGGCTTATATTCTTCAAAAATCTGGTTAATTCTGCGGCTGTCGCGGACAGATGCGATCACCACGGACAGATCTAGTTCGGGGTGTGAGCGCTTCAGCTCCTGCTGAATGTCATACGCGTTGTTTTCATAGATATCGACCAGCACAAGCTTGGCCACGTGGAACGTCGCGATCTGCCGGCACAGCTCAGAGCCAATGGAGCCGCCGCCACCCGTTACAAGGACAACCTTGCCCAAAAGCATACGGGAGACGTCCCGGGTATCCAGATGGGCTACTTCTCGCCCGAGCAGATCTTCCGGCTCGACGTCGCGAAGCTGTGTCACCCGGACTTCTTCGTTCAGGAGCTGTGAGATGCCTGGAACGGTCTGCACCCTGCAGCCTGTATCCTTGCAGATATTCAGGATTTCCGCGCGCTGCTCGGCCGGAGCTGTCGGGATCGCAAAAATAATGCGGCTGATATCATGTTTTTTTACCAGCTGCGGAATATCTTCTCTTGTCCCCTCGATCCGGACCCCCTCCAGAAACCGGTTCTGCTTGAGCGGATTATCATCCACAATTGCGCAGATTTTGTATATCCCCTCTTTTCCGAGCTGAATATCCTTCAAAATCTCATGCGCGGCCTGCCCTGCGCCGATCAAAAGCACGCGCTCCGCCTCTGCCTCGCCTGCCGGTGGTTTTCCTTCCGCGCTGACATAGCGCAGCATACGGATGCCGAACCGCAGAAACAGGCAGCAGATACCAGAGAATACATATCCCATCAGAAGGACGCTGAGCGGGATAAGAAGTGCCGGAATCCGGCTAACAAAGTATAAAATCGGTGCCAGAATCAGATAAGCAAGGATGATACGGAACAATTCCGATACACTCGCAAACCGCCAGATACTATGATACAGGTGAAGAATATAATAAATTGCAATTGATATCACGATCGCGACCAGCGCAAATCTGCCAGCTGCAACGATGTATCGGCGCGGAATGTGATCAATAGAAAACTCAAACCTTATCCACAGCCCCAGAAAATATGACAGCACAATGGTTGCCATATCCATCACGACCAACAGGAACAGCCTGATTCCATACTCAAATTTCGTCGTTGCTCTCATAGTGATTCCTCGCAGCGGATGCCTTCTCCTGCACCGCCATGTTTTTCATCACAGCAGTTGTCTTTGTGATCACTTTCACAGCTGCTTATACAGTTGCTTTTTCCTCTGCTGTTACTTTTTCTTCTGTTTGTCCCGTTGTTTCAGCTCTCTGCTGTTTTCTGCTGCTTCTTCCCGTGTTTTCGCCGATTTCTTACGACTTCAAGCGCGATCAGCAGCGCAAGTCCGACTGCGGAGCACATAACTCCGAGATTCCGGTACGGGGTCTCGTAGACCAGCGATAGTTCATGATCTCCGGCCTCCAGCACCAACCCGGCAAACATGCCGTTGACGCGCAGAAGCCGCTGCTTCGCGCCGTCGACGTATGCTGTCCACCCGTCGCTGTACGGCATGGACAGGCAGAGCAGTTTATTTTCTTCCAGACGGATGCTCCCGGTGATCTGACTGGTCGCGTTCCACGATGTGTTTTCATGAAAATCGACGTATTGCAGCGTATTCTCCTGAAGCGCCGCTGTCTGTTCCTCATACCCCGAGAGATCTGCGCTGATTACCTGCATGGAATCCCAGGTATAGATGCCCGTTTCCGGCAGCGTGAGGCGGATCTCGACGATCTTTCCGTTTTCAGAAGTCCCGCCGTTGACCAGGAAATCTCTCTGCCCCTTTCCGAAGGCATTTTCGTCTGTGCAGAGATTCATCCGCTTCGTGAGCTTCTTCTGTTGATCTGTCCTGAACAGGCAGGAGATTAATACGTCATTGTTCGCCTTTTCGGAAAGCGCTTCTGAGCGGATTCTGGCCTGCCTGACCGCATCCAGCTTTCCAAACTTTTTTTCCGTGAACCGTTTGTCTGCCGCAGCCACAGTCTCGTCATGATACAGATCGTACTTTGTATACGGCTCAAACGAGAGGCCGGTAAAATACAGAGATGTCTCCGACAGGCTGTACGCGGCGCTATTGTTTACCTTCAGGGTCACAGAGGCATCCGCTCCGGTGACGATAAATCCGTGATCGACGCAGACGACGTCTTTTGAATCCGGCTTCACGGTAAACTGCAGTTGCCGGGTTTTATCCGTCACAGTTCCCTGGCTCAGCCCTTCTGCGCGGCCGGAAACAACCGCGCTGCGAAGCATGGTCTGCTCCTTCGCGGCCGGATTCAGGCCAGCCCAGTCTGTCTCGCTGACCGTACTGCTGTACGTATAACCAAACGGCAGCGCATTATCATTTTCATAGATCACATAGTCGCCTGACAGCGCTTCGTCCGCGGGTTCTTTGCGGTAGCCGTATGGCAGACGCACGGCCCGGTTTGTCACAAAGTATTTCACACCGGCCAGTTCATTCAAAACTGTCCGGGTGTCGAGCCCCTGAAACAGCGTCGCGTAATTCTTCGGATCTGACACTGCCAGATCGGTCATATACTGGTTTACGAGCGGATTGCTCATACTCCAGAAGTACTGTGTAGAGGACATGCCTGCCATCAGCGCGGCGTTCCTGCGGATGCCGTCTCCGGCATAGCGGTAGAAGGAATCCCTTCCGCCTACATTCGCGACTGCCCTGGCGTCTGTATCCAGCGCCTCCTGCCGGACGTTTCCAAGATCAACATAACTGGTGATTCCGCTCTCTCCGCGCCAGGAGTACCACTGATACCCGTTGTTCGCGAGGGACAGACAGATCAGCAGAAACACGGCGGCCTCTCTGCGGCGGGCGTATCTTCGAGAAGCAGCCACTGTCTGCGCCGCTTCTGTCTGTATCCCGCGGGAGATTTCGCCGGAACCCTGCCTTCTGCCAACTGCCAGCACCAGAAGGATCAAAACAGCCAGAAACAGCTGGATGCTGACTGCTGAAGACAGTGAGTTCTCCAGCACGCGGCAGGCGATGCCGCAGACCAGCGCCGTAATTCCAAGCGCAGTCAGTCCGCCCTGTCCCAGCTCCATCAAAGCCTTCCACTTCAGGCAGATCACGCTGCTGACGAGCAGGCCGTATGCCCATACCCAGCGGTCGGAAGGATAGGAAAATCCATTCAATACATATCCGCAGACCGGGAGCACCAGGAAGACCGTCAATATAAGAAATAGCAGAAACAGCTTTTTCCCCCGCTTCCACTGCATGACCAGCAGCGCAATGCTGATCAGTCCGCCGGCGCCAAAGGCAAGGCAGCACCAGCTGCTGGCGGAAGGCTCGCCGATCCAGCGCGCCAGCAGACGAATGTAGTAGACCGGACTGTAAAACCGGATCAGACGGAACCCTCTGCTCAGGCGTGTGTCGTTGATTATTCTTCCGAGAACCGGAAGCAGGATAAACTGGCTCATCAGAAAACCGATCACTGCGTATACGAGATACCACACGAGCAGCTTACCGAATTTTGCCAGTCCGCGCAAACCGCGTACCGGAAGGCAGCGCCAGAACACATACAGAACCGTGAGCAGCGCAATCATATAAAAGAAATAGAAGTTGCTGACCGCTGCCAGAAACACACCCAGCGTAAAGGTCAGCGGCTTTTGTTCCGCGCGGATTTTTTCAACCCCGAGCAAAATCAGCGGAAACCAGATCATCGGATTGATAAAAAACGGATGCCGCGTGCTCGCGATAATGCCATACGCGCTGAACACATACGTCATCGCGCCGGCCAGCGCGGCAAATCCGGAAAACGCCCCGGATCCAATGGTCTCAGACGCGGCGGTCTGATGCGCAAAGCCCTCTGCCCCGCCGGATTCAGCCTGTGAAGCGGCAAAGGCAACTCTGCCGGCCGGTGAGACAGGTGCTCTCCATGCCAGATATCTGTGGAACACCAGAAACATGAAGCCTGCCAGATAGAGGCGCACTGCTATCAGAATATGATACAGCTTGGGAATCTTGTCCAGCGGCACAAATACGCTGACCAGATTCAGCGGGTCGCCGATTCCGTAGTAGTGCAGGGTCGTCAGGACGTCATCTCCGTATCCCAGGCCAAAGGAAAAGGCCGGGATGCTCAGCCTGTGATCGACCAGCAGTGACCTGACGATTCCGCGCATCCACTTTGCGTAGTACATCAGCGTCTGCAGGTGCTGGACGAGCCCGTCTTCTGTGGACGCTGTCCAGACCATCGACTTGCGGTACCAGAAGAAATACCCGAACACAGCGGCTCCCATTACCAGAAAGCAGAGGCTGTACGCAAGCCAGATTTTTATAAATTGAACATGCTTTTTCATTCTTGATTCTGATCAACCGCCCTTTGTTCTGAGCGATGGTGTTTTCCTGCGGAAGCACGGATTTATTCGAGCCGCTCCTGATTTGTGACGATCGTATACCGGCTTTGGCCGGCCGCTCCTGATTTGTGACGATCGTATACCAGCTTTAAACGGCCGCGCCTGATCCGGGCGTTCGTTGGGTTACTTTGACAAATCGCTTTTGATCTGCGTGGTGGAGATTTCAGGGGTGCGGGGAAGATAAATCACCTCGACGCCTTCTTCCTCCAGAAAATCAAATTTACCTTTCCAGTCATCACCCATAACAAACGTGTCAACCTGATACAGTCGGACGTCGGACCGTTTCTGCTCCCAGTTTTCCTCCGGGATAACAAGGTCGACGGCGCGCAGCGCTTCCAGCATCTTCTTGCGCTCCTCATAGGTGAAGTAGCATTTTTTCTGCTTGGAATTCCAGTTAAACTCATCCGTGGAAAGCGCGACGATCAGGTAGTCTCCAAGTGCCTTTGCGCGCTGCAGCAGGTTGATGTGTCCGTAGTGCAGCAAATCATAGGTTCCATAAGTAATAACACGTTTCATCTGCCCTCTCCTCTCAGGTAAGCGTTGACATTGTTCTCATCGAGCAGCTCCGGATTGCTCTTCCGGATGATGCTGATGGCGGCGTCGACCGCGGTATCCTTTTTTCCTTCTTCCAGAATTTTTTCCAGCTTGTGTACTTCTTTTTGCTGCTTCTGCCGGCGCTTTTCCGCAGTCCGCTTCTGGTATCCTTCCGCAAGTCTGTAGATATCATCCTTGTTTTTCGGCAGTTTTTTCGTCTGCAGGAACTCTTCATAGGCGTCGAGATACAGCTCTGTCTCATCGGTGAACGCAATCTGTCTGCCATGATCGAGCCAGAGGACCTTGTTGCATAGCTCACGGATCTGGCCGACAAAATGCGACACCAGAATCCCGGTAATGCCGCTGGCCAGAATTTCTTTCATCTTGTCGCCGCTCTTCTGCCGGAAGGCGCCGTCGCCCACGCTGAGCACCTCGTCCAGAATCAGCACATCCGGCATGACCAGACACGCGATCGAGAAGGCAAGTCTGCTCTTCATGCCGCTGGAAAGCTGGCGGAAGGTGTACTCCTGAAAATCCTCCAGCTCCGCGAAGCTGATAATCTCGTCGTACATTTCGTCCAGAAATTCCCGCGTGTAGCCGAGCATCGCGCCGCGCAGATACGTATTTTCCCGCACGGTCATGTCGCCGTCGAAGCCGCTGGACAGCTCCAGCAGCGCGGCAATATTCCCCTTTACTTTCACAGTCCCTTCCGCCGGCAGCATAATACCGGTGACCGCCTTGAGCAGCGTACTTTTTCCGGCACCGTTCGATCCGATGATGCCGAGCATGTCGCCTTTTTCCAGCTGGAAGGTGATGTTCCGGTCCGCCCAGAATTCCTTGACCTCAAACTTCCGCGTCAGCTTCCGCAGGACGAATTCTTTCAGGCCGATGGATTTAAAATCGCCGGTGATGTACCGGATGCTTACGTTGTTGCAGTCAATTACAGCCATTTACTGTTCCCCTGATGTAAGGATCTGATATGAAATAACGCTTCAGACAGTTCCGATGGTTTACATATAATAGATAAA
>JAFVEX010000136.1 GCA_017475785.1 Eubacterium sp.
CCGGAGCATCCCGTGACAGTTTTTTTAAGCGAAGCGCAGACCTACTTTTTGACGCTCACAGTTACGCCGTCTCCGACCGGGACGATTGCCGTCTCGAGGAGCGGATGGTGCTTCAGCGTATAGAGATAATCCCGCATCCGCTTATAAATCGTCCGGTTCCGCCGCTCCACCAGATAGTGCGACTCAATCAGATCCCCCTCCTGCAGCACATTATCTGACACCAGCACCCCTCCGGGGTTCAGCAGCCGCACACAGTCTCCGAGAAATGCCGGATACTGTCCTTTTGCCGCGTCCATAAAAATAAAATCGAAGGGATCTGTCAGCTGCGGCAGCACCGCGGCGGCATCTCCCTCGATCAGCGTTATCTGCTCCGAAAAGCCTGATTCCCTGATGTTGCGGCGCGCCGCCGGAATCCGCTTTTCATACTGTTCGATTGTCGTAATTTGGCACCCCTCTGCCCCGCAGGAGGCCATCAGGATCGCGGAAAACCCGACCGCCGTGCCGATCTCCAGAATCCGCTCCGGCCGCTTCATTGCCAGAAGCACCTTCAGGAAGCTCTGCATCTCGCGCCGGATGATCGGCACGCCGGCAGCGCGGGCATCTCTGGCAAGCTCCTCCAGAAACGGCGAATTGCCGCCGTCAAAGGAATTAATGAATGTCACCATTCTGTCAGAAATAATCATGGTGCTCCCTTATACGATCTCTTTCGGACTTCCGTTCTGCTGCGTCGTCCCGTCATTCTGCTCCTCGTCGCCCTCACCGGAAATGACACGGAGCATTTCGTCCGCGGTCATGCCCGTGCGCAGCGTGTACGTCCCGGGAACAATTTTATTGTGATAATCAGAGAGCAGCTCCTGCAGACGGAACACGACCGGCTCCTCTTCGAGCAGGCCTGCGTTTTTCAGCATTTCTCCGATGTCTGTGACAGACATGTCCGCCGTGATATTGATGGTGATCTCACGCCCGTCACCCTTGTCGACCGGCTGCTGGTAAAAAACCTGATATCCCAGCCTGTACGCCCGCCTGCTGAGAAGAATCAGCGCGATCGCAATACAGACAATCAGCAGGATTTTAATCAAAGTCTTCATGCCGCTGACGGCAATCCGGTAACCTCTTCCGGTACTGGCTTCTTTTTCCATAAACGCTCTCCTCGTGTTGCTGTTTCCTGGTATTCTCCGACACAGCGGAACATGCCGCCAGATGCGGCAGCTACTCCATGCTGGGCAGATCCAGCGGAATTTCCTGAACGATCTGACTGCAGGTCTCCCGTATGATTCTGCAGATGCTGTTTTCGAGTTCCAGATACTCTACGGCCAGGGGTTCCATGGCCAGCTGTCTGTACCGCGCCTGCAACTCGTCCGCCGCCGCGTACATATCCGCTCCGAATTGCTGCATGCGGTATCTCTCGCGCCGGAACGTATCCACCTGCTGCTTCAGCTCTGTGTGCTGCTCCAGCTCCGCGCGTACGCGCTGATACCGCCGGTAAGTATCAGATTTTCTGATCACACCTGTCAGTTCCCGGATTTTATCCGAAGGTATATTCATCCTCACGCCTCCATAATGATCGGCAGGATCATAGGTCTTCTCTTGGTCCGCTTCCAGACAAAGCTGCTGAGCGCTTCCTTCACGGAGCTCTTGATCTTCGCCCAGTCTGTCATGTGGTTGTTCAGGCAGTCGTTAATGGTCTCTTCCGCGACAACATGCGCCTCATCCATCAGATCCTCGGACTCGCGGACGTACACAAAGCCTCTGGACACAATATCCGGTCCCGCAAGCACCTGGCGCCCGTACCGCTCCAGCGTAAAGACGACGATGATAATCCCGTCCTCCGAGAGCTTCTGCCTGTCGCGCAGAACGATGTTTCCGACGTCGCCGACTCCAAGTCCGTCGACCATAATCCCGCCAGTCTGAATCTTGTCTGTGACCTCTGCCTTCTCTTCCGACAGCTCCAGCACATCGCCGGAATGCAGCAGGAAGATATTTTCCTCCGGAATGCCCAGAGACTTCACAACCCCGGCCTGCGCAGTCAGGTGCCGGTACTCTCCGTGCACCGGAATCGCGTATTTCGGCCGCACAAGCGAGTACAGCAGCTTGATCTCCTCCTGACAGGCGTGCCCCGAGACGTGCACATCCTGGAAAATCACCTTCGCGCCCTTCTCATAGAGCTCGTTGATGACGTTCGACACTGCCTTCTCATTTCCCGGGATCGGATGTGAACTGAAAATTATCGTGTCGTTCGGCTTGATCGTCACTTTCTTGTGGAGATCCGCCGCCATTCTCGACAGAGCCGCCATAGACTCACCCTGGCTGCCCGTCGTCACCAGCACCATCTTCTCATCCGGGTAATTCTTCATCTGATTGATGTCAACCAGTGTATTTTCCGGGATATGCAGATAGCCCAGCTCTGACGCCGTCGCGATGACATTTTCCATGCTGCGGCCCTGAACGACGACCTTGCGCTCGAATTTTTCTGCAGAATTAATAATCTGCTGCACACGGTCTACGTTTGAGGCAAACGTCGCGATGATGATGCGGGAATTCATGTTTTCCGCAAACAGCCCGTCGATCGTGCTTCCCACCGTCCGCTCCGACATGGTAAATCCGGGGCGCTCCGCGTTTGTGCTGTCGCACATCATCGCCAGGACGCCCTTCTTGCCGATCTCCGCAAAGCGCTGCAGATCAATCGCGTCGCCGTAGACCGGCGTGTAATCCACTTTAAAGTCACCCGTGTGGACGACGATTCCCGCCGGAGAATAAATCGCCAGCGCGGCCGCGTCCTGAATGCTGTGGTTGGTTTTGATAAACTCAATCCGGAAGCAGCCGAGGTTGATAGACTGTCAGATCTTGATTGTCTTCCGTCTCGTAGTGTTGAGCAGGTCGTGCTCCTGGTATTTATTTTCGATCAGTCCGATGGTCAGCTTCGTCGCGTAGATCGGGACATTCAGCTGCTTCAGAATATACGGAAGCGCGCCGATATGATCCTCATGTCCGTGCGTGATCACAAATCCTTTTACTTTTTCGCTGTTTTCCAGCAGATATGTGATGTCCGGGATGACCATGTCGATGCCGAGCATCTCATCGTCCGGGAATGCCATTCCGCAGTCCACCACCACGATGCTGTCATCGTACTCAAATGCTGTGATATTCATTCCGATCTGCTCAAGTCCGCCGAGCGGAATGATTTTCAATGCCTGTGTTTCCTGTTCTTTCAAAATGCCTCCGTCCTCCGACAAAGAAGCACACAATTCAGCGTCCTTCGCGCAGAGTACCGCCACACATCCTGTGACTGCCTCCGGTTCACGCAGGACTCCATCACCATCTAAGGAACATAGTCCGCTTCCGGATTTCTGCTCCTCAGAAATACATTTTTGCATAATTCCCGGGCAGGGGAATGTTTCCGGTCAGAGCTTCTGCCCTGTTCCCGCATTGAGACAGGGCATCTGCCCGTGATAGTTCACCGGACAACGGTCTGCATCAGCCGGCTTTGGCGCGCCGGCTGTCAGCGGACATGGTCGTCCGGCATGAATGTATGCTCTCAGTTGTCAGTTTCTTTTTATAAATGTTATATATGTCAATGTTTTTTATTCTGTAAATGCCCGTACCACTGACGGATAAATCGTGATCCTCCGTCAGCGCGATGTGTGCGCAGGGCTGTCGAGCCAGTTCTGAAGAATCAGAACCGCCGCGATCTCGTCCACGACCTTCTTCCGGTCCGCTCCGCGCAGGTTCATCTCATTCATCGCGCGGTCGGCCGCTACTGTTGTCAGACGCTCATCCCAGTAGACAACAGGCAGCTTCGTCCTGCGCGCAAGCGCCTCGCCAAATTCCATCGTCTTCTGCGCGCGCTCGCCCAGATCGTTATTCATATGCCTGGGAAGACCCAGCACAATCCGCTCCGCCTGATATTCTGCCGCGAGTGCCTCAATGCGCGCGAGTGTCCGCCGCAGCTTGTTCTCAGACGGCCTGCGGATAATTTCCACGCCCTGCGCCGTGATTTCCAGCGGGTCGCTGACTGCGACTCCGACTGTCTTCGCACCAAAATCAAGCCCGAGAATTCTGCCCATTACACTTCCTTCCCGGTCTCGTTGCGGATATAATCTCTGAGCAGCTCCTCGACCAGCTCATCGCGCTCAACCTTCATGATCTTGCTGCGCGCGCCTTTGTGGCTGGTCACATAAGTCGGGTCGCCTGACATGATATATCCGACGATCTGGTTGACCGGATTGTACCCTTTTTCAACCATCGCCTCGTAAACCTCGTTCAGAACTTCCCTCACAGAAATGTCAGAGTCCACTTTTACATTAAAAAACTGTGTGCTGTCTATCCGGCTCATATCTTCCGCCTTTTCTTCAAACTCCGTGTAACGGTTCTGCAATTTGCATTACTGTAACCTGCACGATCTATTATAGTCTACACTTCTTATCAGAAAATAGCAAGTGCTCTGCAGTAGAGATATTGATCCTGATACAATTCTTCCACCGCCGCACGCACTATTTTCCCCTGCGCGGCCTGTTTCCCGTCCGGCACAGCCAACTGCCCGGGATCAGCCGGCAAAATGGCTCCCTGATATCGCGGCGTGTGCCCGAACCAGAACCGCTCACCGTTCAGCGTCACCTGCTCTTCCAGCAGAATTTCCGTCTCTTCTCCCTGAAACTGACTGAGCCAGCGGCGTCTGTTTTCTTCTCCGAGCTCCCGCAGGACGTGGCTTCGTTCTTTTTTGACGGATTCCGCTACCTGATCCGGGAAGGCTGCCGCGCGCGTCCCCTCCCTTCTGGAATACGGGAAAATATGCGTCTCAAAAAATGCCTGCTCCTCCACAAAGCGCCTGGATGCCTCGAATTCCTCCTCCGTCTCGCCGGGGAATCCGACAATCACATCCGTCGTGATGGCAGGCCTGTCAAATTTCCTGCGCAGCAGCGCGCAGATCTCATGGTAGGCCTCTGCGGTATATCCGCGGTTCATCCTGCGCAATGTCGCGTCGCAGCCGCTCTGGAGCGACAAATGAAAATGCGGGCAGAGCTTCGTCAGGGCGGCGAGTCCGTCCGCCGTCTCCTCTGTCATAACGGTCGGCTCCAGCGATCCCAGCCGGATCCGCTCTATCCCGCCAATTCCGTCAACCAGACGCAGAAGATACAGCAAATCAATGCCGTCTTCCAGATCCTGTCCATAGGAACACACGTGAATGCCTGTGATCACGACCTCCCGCGTCCCGGCCGCGGCGAGCCTCGCCGCTTCCGCCGTGACCTCTTCCGGTCTCCGGCTCCGTACACGCCCGCGGGAATAGGGAATCATGAATTATGTGCAGAACTGGTTGCAGCCGTCCTGCACCTTGATAAACGCGCGCGTGTGATCCGCCGTGCGGTCTATCGTAAGCGGCTCATACTCCTTTGTCCGGTTAATATCGATCCGCGCGACCTGCTTCTGGCCGCTCTCCAGACATTCCTGCAGCACCCGGAGCAGCTCCATCCTCTGATTGTTGCCGATGACGATGTCAATCGCGGGATCCTTTTTCAGCTGGTCTCCGTTTATCTGCGCGTAACATCCCATAGCGACGACCAGCGCCTCGGGATTCATTTTTTTCGCCCTGTGCAGCATCTGCCTGGATTTATGGTCAGCGATGCTGGTGACCGTACAGGTGTTGATGATATAAAGGTCTGCCCCCGGGGCAAACGGCACAATCTCAAACCCTGTCTTCTCCAGCAGCTGCTGAACTGCCTCCAGCTCATACGCGTTGACTTTACAGCCAAGATTGTGGAGGGCTGCTTTTTTCATAGGTTCTTGTATCATGTTATTTCATACTCGCTGACGTATTGTCACACCCTCACTCATTTCACAGGTGATATTCATCAGGGAATCGCTTACTTTGATAAAAAAAAATCAATTTCCCGCGCGAACCTTCTTGACTTTTCACCAGACCAGATGTAAGATACCGATGAAATCAGAAAGCGCAAGAAACGAAATAGGAGGAACCAATCATGAAAACTGTTCGTATTTCTCTTGATTCCATCGATAAAGTAAAAGCGTTCGTAAATACAATTAACCGTTTTAACTTCGATTTTGACCTTGTATCCGGCCGCTATGTAATCGATGCGAAATCCATCATGGGTATATTCAGCCTCGATCTCTCCAAGACGATCGATCTGAATATCCACACAGACGGCGACGACCTCGACACCGTTCTGACAGTCCTTGAGCCGTACATCGTCGGCTGATCCGGTTTGAACGGATATCTCTCCGGATGTCCGCATATTGATGCATGATACCCCGCGTCATTTGACGCGGGTTTTTCATATGACAGGAAATACTCTGTTTCAGAGTATTTCCTGTCATATGAAAGCCTCCGGCGGATGCGCACGCTGCTGCAAGGAAGATGTCACCTGTCGGTGACCAGCAGCGGCGCGCAAAGTCCGCAGCTCCCATCATGAGTGAGGGGATGGGGGAGCTGAAGTCCGCTTGCGGACTTTGTTTTTCAAGGAACTTTTAGGAAACTTTTATCCGATCTCGATCGTCTCGGCCGTGTCCAGCGCCTCCTGATAAAGCGCGTCGATCACTTCATCCAGCTTCCGCTCAGAGTGCTCGATCCTTTTCAGCACAGGCTTTGTGACCGGATGCTTCGCGACGAAAATCGTGCAGCAGTCTTCAAACGGGAGAATTGAAGTCTCGTAGGTTCCGATTTTTTCAGAAACCGCAATGATCTCCTGCTTATCAAATCCGATCAGAGGACGGAACACAGGAAGATTGCAGACTGCGTTTGTGCAGACAAGGCTCTGAATGGTCTGGCTGGCAACCTGCCCGATGCTCTCTCCTGTGATCAACCCCTGCGCGCCGTCACATCCGGCAAAATGCCCGGCGATCCGCATCATATAGCGGCGCATAATGATCGTCAGCTCATCGTGCGGGCATTTTTCATAAATTGCCAGCTGAATATCTGTAAAGTTCACGACATGCAGGCGGATCGGACCGCTGTATCTGGCGACGAGCCTTGCCAGATCCACCACCTTCTGCTTTGCGCGCTCACTCGTGTAGGGCGGCGCGTGAAAATAAACCGCGTCAATTCTGACGCCGCGCTTTGCGATCATATATCCGGCTACGGGCGAATCGATTCCGCCGGACAGCAGCAGCATCGCGCTGCCGTTCGTTCCGACCGGCATTCCGCCGGGACCCGGAATATTTTCGGAGTAAATATATGCCTTCTGGCGCAGCTCCACCGTCAGGCGGATCTGGGGATCGTGCACGTCCACATGCAGATGCGGGCACGCCTCCAGGATCGCGCCGCCCAGAGAGCTCGCAATTTCCATGGAGTCCATGGGATACTGCTTGCTTGCGCGCCTCGCGAAGACCTTAAAGCTCTTTCCACTGGCGTCCTGGTAGACCTCTCTGACATACGAGACGACACTGCGCTCGATCTCTTCATACTCCAGTGAATCTACCGCTGTAACAGGGCAGATGTACGCGACGCCGAACACGCGCTGCAGCGCCTCCAGCGCGCCTTCATAATCGTAAGGCTCCTCCATCGTGATGTACAGGCGGCCCATTTCCCGGAACACGTGAAAGATTCCCTCAACCGGCTTCAGCGCCGACCTGATATTCCGGATCAGCGCGTCCTCAAACAAATGCCTGTTTTTGCCCTTGATCGCGATTTCAGCGTATTTTATTAAAAATGCATGATATCTCATCTGATTTCCCCTGTCAATGTGCTCGTTCATCAGCGCCGGCGGAATTTCCGCAGCGCCGGCACGATCTCACGCAGAATCTGCAGTGTCTCGTCAATTTCCGCTTCTGTGTTCGCGCCGCAGAAGCTGAACCGGACAGCCGACTCCATTTCCTCTTTTCCGCAGCCGATCGCCGTGAGCGTCGCGCTTCCCGCGCGCTTGTGGCTTGAACACGCGCTTCCGGCAGAAACATATACACCGCGGTCTTCCAGCGCGTGCAAAAGCACCTCGCTTCGAATGCCGGCAAAGGACGCGTTCAGAATATGCGGGACTGTCTGGCTGTCATCGTCTGCGTGGATCACGACCTCTCCGAGCTCCAGCAGGCCGTCCCGGAGGCGTTTTTTCAGCCGTCCCAGATGCTCCGCATTGCTGTCCATGCGTCCGTAAATCTCTTTAGCCGCCGCTGCGAGGCCGACAATTCCCGGAACATTGTCCGTCCCTGAGCGCATATCATTCTGCTGGCCGCCGCCGTAGATCAAAGGACTGACGCGTGCCCGGCTGCTAAGGTACAGAAAACCGACTCCCTTGGGACCGTGAATCTTGTGCGCGCTCACGGACAGCATGTCGATTTTCATCTGCCTGGGATAAATGGGCAGCTTGCCAAATGCCTGCACGGCGTCCACATGAAACAGCGTATCGGGATTGCTCTGCCGGATGACGCCGCCAAGCTCGGCGACAGGTTCCAGCGTGCCGATCTCATTGTTGACGAGCATCACGGATACCAGCACCGTATCCGGACGAACCGCGCCGCGCAGAACCGCGGGATCGACTCTCCCGGTGCTGTCCACGGGCAGCCTCGTGACTTCCCAGCCGCGCCGCTCCAGCTCTCTGGCCGGCGCCGCAACAGCCGGGTGCTCAATCGCGCTTATGATGATATGCTGTCCTTTCCGTCTGTGTGCCTGCGCGGCACCAAACAGCGCCCAGTTATCCGACTCTGTTCCGCCAGACGTATAATAAATTTCCTTCGGCCCGACGCGGAGCAGTCCCGCAAGTGTTTCTGTCGCGGCACGCACATGCCGCTCCGCCTCAACGCCTTTCATATGCATGGACGACGGGTTCCCGTAATCCTCCTCCATCATGGAGAGAACCTTCTCCCGCACTTCAGGATACGGCTGTGTCGTCGCCGCGTTGTCAAAATAAATCTGCATGCTCATCGTGCTCCTTGGTTCTGCTGCTGTCTCGCAATTGTCTGTCACTGCTCCAGCAGATACATCAGCACAGACAGGACGGCCAGTCCGGCCGTCTCCGTCCGCAAAATTCGCTTTCCCAGTGTAATCGCCTGGAATCCGCTCTGTACCGCCGCGTCTGCCTCTCCGGGCTCAAATCCTCCCTCCGGGCCGATCAGAACCGCGATCCGGCTGCCCGGCTTAACGGCGCCCAGAACCCTGCGCGTCTGCTCCATGTTTTCCGCAAGCTCGTAGGGAATCAGACAGACATCAATCTCTTCCTGTCTCACATACTCAGTAATTCCCCCAAATGAAATCACCTCTGCCACCTGCGGCACGATCATCCGCTTCGCCTGCTTCGCGGCGCTCTCGGAGATCGCGTTCCAGCGCCTCACGCGCGCCGCGGCCTTCTTTTTGTCATAGCGCACGATGCTCCGCGCCGAGCTGACAGGAATGACCTGGAACGCGCCGAGTTCAACCGCCTTCTGCACGATCAGATCCATCTTATCACCCTTCGGCAGACATTGAAACAAATAAATCCGGGATGGCAGCTCTTTTCCCGGCTTCTGCGCGTCTTCTATCTCCGCCTGAATGCTGTCCGCGGAAATCTCCGTGATCCTGCAGGTATATTCCCACTCATCCTGGCAGACCACCAGAATCCGCTCTCCCGGCTTCATCCGCAGGACACTGCGGATATGAGTGACGTCCTGCCCTGTAATCAGGACTGTGCTGCCCCGGATTTGATCCCGTTCTGCAAAAAATCTGTGCATATGTGCTCCTGCCGTCCCGGGCGGCCAATTGGCAGCTGCGAAACGCGTGTTCTTCGTCGTATTGCGCAAAATATCAATCCATCTCAGATCCCCCACAGAATCATTGCCTTTGCGCAGCCTGAGATATATGACATTATGCAGCTTTCTGCGTGTTGTCAGGGTTTCCGCGCGACTACAGACATCCACTCGCCCTGCCGGCTGACGGACTCGACCGTCAGGCCTGCCCGGCGGCAGGCGTCGGCCACCTTCTGCTCCTGTCCTTCCAGAATTCCGGAGGTGATATAGATTCCGCCGGATTTCATCGCGGGCACGACTGCCGGCGTCAGCGGGACGAGGACGTCCGCAAGGATATTTGCCGTCACAATGTCAAACCGGTCCGTCCCTGCTGCTTCGCGGACGCCGGGATCGTCAATCAGGTTTCCGATAATCAGTTCAAAGTCTTTCTCCGGAATATCGTTGGCTGCCTTATTATCCGCCACTGCCTCGATGGCACAGGGATCCAGGTCTGTACCCAGCGCGCAGGCCGCGCCCAGCTTCAGCGCGGCGATCGACAGGATACCGCTTCCTGTCCCGGCGTCGAGCAGGTGCATCCCTTTTTGGATGTATTTTTTCAGGGCGCGCAGGCAGAGCTGGGTCGTCTCGTGCATGCCGGTGCCGAACGCTGTCCCCGGGTCGATATGGAGAACCAGCTTGTCCGCGTCATCCGGCCTGACTGTCTCCCAGGAAGGAACCACGACAATATCATCCACACAGAACTGCTTAAAGTATTCTTTCCAGTTGTTGACCCAGTCCTTGTCCTCCGTCTCACTGACCGTAATCGTACCAGGCCCGATGTCAAGAAACGACCGCAGTTCTTCCAGCTCCTCACGGACGCGGCCAAGCAGCGCCTCCTGATCCTCCTCCGGCTCCAGATAAAAATTCAGATACGCTGTGCCGTCATCCGGCTCCGGCTGCGGCGGGATATCCACAAACATCTGCTTCAGGTCAGATGCTTCCAGCGGCTGCCGGTCTTCGATTTCCACGCCCTGCACGCCGGCTTCGGCAAGCGCTGCCGAAACAATCTCCTCTGCTGCCGTCGTCGTCTGAATTCTGTATTTGATCCACTTCATCGTTTATGTTCTTCCAAATTATTTATTTTCTTCCAAATCGCTTCTTTTTCTTGTGCTCTGTGCCGCTCTCTCCTGCCCCGGATCCGTTTCCGCAGGCTGCGTCAAATGCCCGCAGCGCCTCTTTGGCTTCCTCGTTCAGATCCGTCGGCACCTGAACGACCAGCGTGACATACTGATCGCCTCTGACCGCCTTGTTCCGCAGGGAAGGAACGCCTTTCCCCCGCAGACGGATGCGCGTGTCAGTCGCTGTGCCCGGCTTGACGGTGTACGCCACAGGGCCGTCCACGGTGTCAATGCGGATATCTCCGCCCAGCGCTGCCTGCGCAAATGTCATTGGCGCGCTGGAAAAGATGTTGACGCCGTCCCGCTGAAAAATCGGATGCGGAGAGACGGCGACTTCCACGAGCAGATCGCCGCGCGGCCCGCCGTTTCTGCCCGGCTCTCCCTTATCCCGGATGCGGATACTCTGGCCGTCATCGATTCCGGCCGGCACCGGCACCTGGATTTTCTTCCGCGCAGATGTGTAGCCCGTTCCGCCGCAGTCCGCGCACTTATCCTTGATGATTTTGCCGGTTCCGCGGCAGTCCGGACACGTCTCAATATTCTGAACCATGCCGAACAGGGACTGCTGCGTGCGCCGCACCTGTCCGCTGCCGCCGCAGGTCGTACAGGTCTCCGGCGAAGTGCCGGGCTTCGCGCCGCTGCCGCCGCAGGTCGTACACTCGTCCTTCAGGGTCAGTTCCAGCTCCTTGTCGCAGCCAAACACGGCCTCTTCGAACGTCAGATGAATCAATGCCCGCAGCGACGCGCCCCGCTGCGGCGCGTTAGACGCGCGTCTGGACCGGCCGCCTCCGAAAAAGTCGCCAAAAATATCGCCGAAAATATCGCTGAAATCAGCTCCGCTGAAGTCAAACCCGCCAAATCCGCCTGGGCCGCCCTGCTCAAACGCCGCGTGTCCAAACTGGTCGTACTGCCTGCGCTTCTCCGGATCCGACAGTACGCCGTACGCCTCTGTCGCCTCCTTGAATTTTGCCTCTGCTTCCTGGTCCCCGGGGTTCATGTCGGGATGATATTTCTTCGCGAGCTTTCTGTACGCTTTTTTCAGCGTATTTTCATCCGCGTTCCTGTCGACGCCAAGCACCTCGTAATAATCTCGTTTGTCAGCCATGTCTCTTCCTCTTGATTCATTGATCCGCCGCCGGAGGCTTTTATGCGACAGGAAACCCAATCAGAGAACTTTCCTGTCACACAAGCGTATCCGGGCGCGGCGCAGCCGCCGCTCCCGGATCATTTTCATCTATTCAAATCGATTGATCAGTTATCAAAGCTCCTTGTAGTCCGCGTCCACGACGTTGTCGTCTCCGCCTGCGTTTCCGCCCATGTCTGCGCCGCCGCCCATGTTCATGTTGCCCATGTCAGGACCTGCGCCGCCTGCATTCTGCTGCATACCCTCATACATCTTCGTAAACAGACTCTGCGCGGACTGCATCAGTTTTTCCTGTGCTGCCTTTATATCCGTGATCTGCGCGTCTGTCAGCGTGCCGTCCTGCGGCGCTTCCTTCAGGAGATCCTTCAGGGCGTTCAGGTCTGCCTCGACCTGTGCCTTCTCCTCCGGAGAAACCTTATCGCCGGCATCCTGCAGCGCCTTCTCAATCTGGAAGACGGTGGAATCCGCCTCATTTTTCGCGTCCACGGCCGCCTTGCGCTTCTTGTCCTCTGCCTCGTACTGCGCGGCTTCCTTGACTGCCTTATCGATCTCTTCGTCGGTCATATTGGAACCGGCTGTGATCGTGATATGCTGCTCCTTGCCGGTGCCGAGATCCTTCGCGGAAACATTTACAATGCCGTTCGCGTCAATATCAAATGTGACCTCGATCTGCGGAACGCCTCGCATTGCCGGCGGAATTCCGTCCAGACGGAACTGGCCGAGAGACTTATTGTCCTTCGCGAACTGGCGCTCGCCCTGCACGACGTTGATGTCAACGGCGCTCTGGTTGTCTGTCGCGGTAGAGAAAATCTGGCTCTTCTTGGTCGGAATCGTCGTGTTTCTCTCGATCAGGTGTGTCGCGACGCCGCCAAGTGTCTCGATGGAGAGGGTCAGCGGCGTGACATCCAGAAGCAGGATGTCGCCTGCGCCGGCGTCGCCCGCAAGTTTGCCGCCCTGGACAGACGCGCCGATCGCGACACACTCATCCGGGTTCAGGCTCTTGCTCGGCTCATGTCCTGTCAGCTGCTTCACCTTCTCCTGTACAGCCGGGATTCTGGTAGATCCGCCGACCAGCAGCACCTTTCCGAGCTCTGAAGCGGAGATGCCCGCGTCAGAGAGTGCTTTTCTGACAGGCTCGGCAGTCAGTTCTACAAGATCCGCGGTCAGTCCGTCGAAGATGGCCTTTGTCAGATTGATGTCCAGGTGCTTCGGGCCGTCCTGCGTCGCGGTGATGAACGGCAGGTTGATGTTGGTGGTCGTCGCGCTGGAAAGCTCCATCTTTGCCTTCTCCGCGGCTTCCTTGATCCGCTGCATCGCCATCTTGTCGCCGGAAAGGTCTACGCCCTCCTGCTTTTTAAACTCATCGACGATGTAGTTGACCACCTTCTGGTCGAAGTCATCGCCGCCCAGACGGTTGTTTCCGGAGGTCGCAAGAACTTCGATGACGCCGTCGCCGATCTCGATGATGGAGACATCAAATGTGCCGCCGCCCAAGTCATAGACCATGATCTTCTGCTCTTTTTCGTTGTCAAGTCCGTAAGCAAGCGCAGCCGCGGTCGGCTCGTTGATGATACGTCTGACCTCAAGTCCGGCGATCTTGCCGGCGTCCTTGGTCGCCTGACGCTGCGCGTCGTTGAAGTATGCCGGAACGGTAATGACGGCTTCCGTCACCTTCTCACCGATGTAGTTTTCCGCGTCCGCTTTCAGCTTCTGCAGGATCATCGCTGAGATTTCCTGCGGGGAATACTTCGTGTCGTCGATGGAAACTCTGTAGTCGCTGCCCATGTGGCGCTTGATGGAAGAAACGGTCTTTTCCGCGTTCGTCACGGCCTGACGCTTCGCCGGCTCGCCGACGAGTCGCTCGCCTGTCTTTGTGAACGCGACAATCGACGGCGTCGTCCTGCTGCCTTCCGCGTTTGCGATGACGGTTGGCTTTCCGCCTTCCATAACTGCCACACAACTATTTGTTGTACCAAGATCGATACCAATAATCTTACTCATTGTAATGTCCTCCTTATTTATCTGCTGTCCTTCAACAAAATGACTGATTTTTCTTAATTCGCGACCTTTACCATACTGTGCCGCACGACACTGTCTTTATAGAGATATCCCTTCTGGAATTCTTCCGCGACGATATTCTCGCCGAGTGTCTCATCATCCACATGCATTACCGCATTGTGCAGCTCCGGATCAAACGGCTTGCCTGCCGCCTCGATTGGCGTGACCCCGAGATCCGCCAGGATCGTCGTCATCTGCTTGTAGATCTTATTCATCCCGTCGACGAAGGGATCACTTTCGTCTCCCGTTTCCAGCCCCCGCTCAAAGTTGTCCACCACCGGCAGGAGCTTTTCAATTACGTCCTTCGCGCCGACGTGATACATAGAGGCCTTCTCTTTCTCCGTCCGCTTTCTGAAGTTGTCAAACTCCGCCATCTGACGCTGCAGGCGATCCGTGAGTTCTGCGATCTTCTCATCTTTGGGATCTTTTTTCTCCTTTTTCTTAAAAAATCCCTTTTTCGCTTTTTCGTCCGGAGCCCCGTCTCCGCCTTCCGGCAGATCTTCCTGCTCCAGGGCTTCCTCGCCGCCTGCTTCCGCCTGCTCACCAGGTTCCCCGGTGCCGGCCTCTGCCTGCTCTCCGCTCATCTCCGGCGCAGCCGTGGGTTCATCGCCTTCACCCGCAGAACCATCCGCCTCTCCGGCAGATCCTGCTCCATCATCATTTCCGCGCGCTGCATTCACAGCCGCTTCTCCATCCGGCTCAGTACCCGGCGCCTCCTGAGCCGCCTGCCCCGGATCCTTCTCGAGCATCTCGTCCATCTCTGTGTTTTTTTCTTCTGTCACGATTGCTCCACCTTTCCTGTCATATTATCCTGATCACCTGACCAGCGCGTTTCAATTTTTTCAGCCTCTTCTGGAGGATCCTGCTGCGAAACAATACCTAATCCGGGGATTCTTCCCCGTCAGGCCTGAAGATCGTATCCAGCTGGACCTTCAGTGTCTTCAGGTTGTCCACGACATTTCTGTAGTCCATCCGCCGCGGACCCACGATTCCGATGCGGCCCTTCATGCCGCCGCCCAGATCATAGCTGGCAGTGACGACGGAAACGTCGTTGTTCTCAATCGGAGATTCCTGGCCGATGTAAACCTGAATATCCGTATCCCCGTCTGCGTCCAGCGCCGTCTCGCGCAGCATTTCCGCGAGTTCTTCCTTGTCCTCCAGAGCGGAGATCAGCCCGCTCGCGCTGCTGGAATCCGCCAGCTCCGGGTACTTGAAGATGTTTTTCGCGCCGCTGGTGTAGACATTCGCCTCGTCATCCGGCTTGATCGCCTCTCCGACCGCGTCGACCACCAGACCGATAACCTCGCTGTGGATACCTGCCTGCTGTTTCATTCTCTGGATCATCTCAAGATTGATCTCTCCGATCGACAGCCCGTTGAGCTGCGTGTTCAGCAGAAGGTTCAGCTTCAGAAGTTCCTCGTCGCTGACCGGCTCAGCCAGATCGATCAGCTGGTTCTTTACGAGATTTCCCTGCGCCACAATCACCGCCAGCAGCTGGTCATCATGCACACGCGAAAGCTGAATAAATTTCAGCGTCGTGGAATGCACCGTCGGCATGATCATCGTCGCGTAATTCGTGTTCGTCGCGAGAACATTGACGACCTGCTTGAGCACCTTCTCCATGCGGTCTGTCTTCTTGATCATGAGATCCTTTATCTCCGCGATTTCCCGGTCCTTCTCCTGGATCAGCTCATCGACGTAGTAACGGTATCCCATATCTGAAGGAATCCGCCCTGCGGAGGTGTGCGGCTGGATGATGTAGCCCATTTCCTCCAGATCCGACATCTCATTCCGGATCGTCGCAGAGCTCAGGTTCAGATCCGTATACTTTGAAATCGTGCGGGAACCCACCGGCTCGCCGGTTTCCAGATACGTCTGAATGATTGCTTTCAGAATCGTTCGCTTTCTCGCATCCAGTTCCAAACCCCTTGCTCCTTTCTGTCTGTTAGCACTCATTTAGGTGGAGTGCTAATATCTACGATTCTTAATTTAGCACTGCTCCATTCCTTTGTCAACACCTTTATGTGAAAATTCCGTGAGAAATCAACAAGGGCTGTCATGCTTCATGTGACAGCCCCATCGATAATCGTGCAGCGTCCCGGGAGGACGGAATCAGGGAAACGCTGATCCGGCGGGCAGCCGCCGGATTCATATACGTCAAAGTGAACATCAAAGCGAAAAGTCAAAAGACTCCCGCCGCATGCGCGCATTCTTTTCGTTCATCAGCCACGCCATGGTCTCTTTGTTTTCAGATCCTGCCGCAAAGCGGATGAGGCGGTCAATATTGCGCTCTGTCAAAAATCCCTGCCTGTTCAGAAGTTCCAGGAGCGCAATCTCGTTCTTTTCCGCAATCATCGGAATCACTTCCTCCATCCGCCCGTACAGAGAAGCCCACAGCACAGCGTGGCGGCCCTTTGGAAGCCGGATTCCATTTTCCAGTCTGGAGCAGATCATCCTGACGCGGTCCAGATTCAGATGCTTTTCCTCCAGGACTGCGTCATAGGCAGTAAAATCATACAGACGCCCGTTTTGGCCAAACCCCTGCAAAAGAGTTTTCAGAAGAAACGAGTCTGACTGCGGGAAATAGACTTGTTTCCACGAGGCGTCAGCATCTGTCTTGTCTGCCGGGAAAAAGACTTCTTCCAGCGGGTTTTCCAGGAACGCGTCCTTCCCGATTTCCTGCACGGATTTCGGTATCGCGATTTTGCGGATCCCGCTCCGGAAAAACGCGCAATCCGAGATACGCCGGACTGTTTCAGGGATTTCCGGTTCCTCACTGCTCCCGAAATAGCGAATCAGATCCAGAGAAGCTTCTGCCTGCCGCGGCGGGCTGTCATCTCCTGATTCTCCCGGTGAATATGCCGGCTCCTTCAAACTCCGTCTCAGCAGCATCCCGCGATCCGTAAACAGCGCCGGATTTTCTTCTGATACACGAATTCTGCAAATTCCCTTCTGCAGTGAGAACGGATCCTGCGCGTTGATCAGAACCCCTTCCGGCAGTTCCGTCAACGATGCCGGTATCACCAGCTCCTCCAGCGTCCCGCACTCCGCAAACACACCCGGCGCAATGGACGTTGTTCCGTCCTGAATTTCATAGTACGCCGGCGTCTCCGCCGCATTCGCGCCTGCCAGCTGCCGCTCATGATAGATCCCGAATCCATCACATTGAAAGCCGGAATTACCGCCTTTCGCATCCGCAAAGGTCAGCGTACAGGTCAAATCTGCAATTCCGTCAATCACCTGCACGGAAGCCGGAATCGTGACCGATTCCAGGCCGGTCGCCAGGAGCGCGTCCCTGCCGATCTCCTCCAGTCCTTCATGCAGTATCAGCTCTGTCAGGCTGAAGCACAGCTCAAACGCCGCCGGCTCGATCACGCGGACAGTGGACGGCACCGTAATCGATTCAACAAACAGACCTTCCTCATAAAAAGCATGTGTGCCGATCGCGCAGACCGGCACGCCCCCGATCTGCTCCGGAATCACGACACGGACAGAATCCCCGTGAAACCCGGTGATCCGCACGCCGCCGGAAGTTTTTTCATAATCAAATTGCTCCATAGTCACCCCAGAACGCCTCAGCTTCTCTTTGCAGCTCTCTGCCGCGCTCATTCAGCAAAAACTTCTTATTATATCGGAAGTATCCTTCACTCCCGTGCTCTGCGATAAACTGCGCGCTCGTCTTGCTGACCGTCAGATTTGTCACCAGCACAAGCATTTCATTCCCTGTCCCGAAATTTTCTTCCACAAACCGGAACAGGTTCTCAAGTTCATCCGAGATTTCCCGCTGCCGCCTCTGCATTTCATGCACACGCTTCTGGTAATCCTCCCGCACCAGCTCAAATTCTGCCATCGGGGATTCCGGATGCTCCAGACGCAGCTTCTGCTGGAGGGCTGCCGCAAACGCGATCGGATAGCTGTATTCCCGCAGTTCTTCTTCCGTCAGCCCATTGGCGGCTTCACGGCGGCTCATTTCCTCGCGGTTCTCCTCCGCAATTGCCTGCAGCGCGGCGGCAACAGCAGAATACTGCGGCGGTTCGCCAGATGACAGAGAACCGTCCCCTGTCACATCCTCTCGGATTTTCCGCAGCCTCGGAAGCATCTTTTTCAGCGCTTCTTCCGTCTCGACCTGCTCCCGTATCTCCGGCAGCAGCGCCTCCATCAGAAGACCCATGATCGTAATCCGCTCGTCGAATGATGCCGACGATGCTCTGCGGCGGACGTCTTCGTCCTCATTTCCATGGAGAATTTCATAAACCTGATAATCCGTCCGGTATTTGCTGTACAGCTCGTAGTAGGTGCCAAATTCTTCGGTGATGTGCGGGCTGTGCAGATACTGGCTGATCAGCGCTTCGTCAACCGGGAAATGCTGCTCCTCATACAGATAGATTGCCTCGGACAAATCCTCCCATCCGCGCGCCGTCACATACGATTTTCCGTCGACTGTCGCTTCAATTTCATAGAAATCATCGCTGCGGATATCGAGATATGTCAGAATTGACTGATGTACGCCGCTGCGCTCCGCGTACAGCTTCCATGTCTGGTACTCCGGCTCAACCTCCAGCACCTTCAGCCTGTCGAGCGTGGCAATATCGAATTCACGGACGGAGCGGTTGAACTCCGGAGGGTTCCCGGCCGTCACGACGACCCAGCCCTTCGGCATCCGGTGATTTCCGAAAACCTTGTACTGAAGAAACTGCAGCATGGAGGGCGCCAGCGTCTCCGAGACGCAGTTGATCTCATCCAGAAACAGAATTCCTTCCTTTTTGCCGCTCTTCTCCATTGTCTCGTAGACAGAAGAGATGATCTCGCTCATGGTGTATCTGGAGACGTCAAACGTCTCGCCGCCATACTGCTCCTGCGTAATAAACGGCAGTCCCAGCGCGCTCTGGCGTGTGTGATGCGTCATGGAATATGACACCAGCGCCACATCCATCTCCCGGGCGATCTGTTCCATAATCGCGGTTTTTCCGATTCCGGGAGCGCCCAGCAGAAAAACCGGCCGCTGCTTCTCGACGGGGATCCTGTAATTTCCATAAGCATCTTTCGCGAGATAAATGCTGACTGCCCGCTGAATCTGAACCTTCGCTTCTTCTATATTCATGTGTCATTCTCCTGTTGCTGTCATTTTGACCCTTCCGGATCCCTCTGTTTTCTGTCGCAGCCGGCAACATCCTGCCTCTTCTTGTATTTCACGCGCCACCGGAGATTATTCGCCGGCGTCCTTTTCTTCTGGCATCTCCAGTGCCGCCGGAGACGACCGGTTAACGATCTGGCACTTCTGACGTCACCTGTTAATACGTTCTTCCATATAATCTCTGTCGGACACAGCGAGATCTTCTTCGGCCAGCACCAGCTTCATTGCCCAGGGCGGAACCTTCGGCACCGGCTGTCTGCCTTTCAAAAAAATGAACGCTGTCTGATAGTCCGGCATCCGCTCCGGAAAGGTTCCCAGGCCATCTGTGAAGTAAAGCAGACCCTTCAGTTCGGAAATGGATCCGCTTCTTTGCAGTTCTTCTATATAGTCAAACACTGGCCGGAAGTCCGTTCCGCCGCCGCCGGCCAGCTCAAATTCATCCAGATAGCGCGCAAATTCATCCGGAGACGTGAGTGTCACATCCTTTTGAATCCTGCTGTCACACTGAATGACATGCACATTCATATTGTCAAAAAACTGATCCGTGTGGCACAGGATGGTGTAGGTCTGGTTCAAAAAATTCCGCACCGTCCTTCCCATCGTAGAGCCGGACGTGTCTATCGCGATCACAAAATCCCGGATCTTCCTGGACTCACGGTACTCCAGCGGCTCGATCAGCGGCATTTTCTCATAAAGCCTGAGTCCATAGGTATAATAAATGTAATCAAACTCCTCGTGGCTGATATGCATTTCTTCATGGAACGTGACGAACTTCCTCAGAAATGTCCGGTAGTTATACGTTCCCCGGTGAATTGCCCTGATGTTGTCGGACAGAACATCCGGCACCTTGCCCTGGTTCTTTTCAAATGCCTCGACATCCATCTTGACATTTTTCGCCAGGCGCCCCCAGACGGAGCTGTTCTCATCAAACTGCTCGTTATCTTTCTTCATCGCTTCCTGGTTATCCGAAAACTCCTCCGGGATCCAGAAGCGGTGAATATCGCGGTGAAACATAGGGGCCTCGCGCAGAAGCATCTCCGTGACACGCGGGTTCAGATAAAAATAATGATAGAGATTCTCCGCAGTAATTTTGCCTGCCCGCTGCCGGAGTTCTTCCAGAAAATCAATCCGCTGCCGGTCCCCGTCCGTCCGGACGACGTCCCAGTTCAGCTCGAGAATCACATTTTCGACCGCCAGGTCCGCGGCAAAATCCCAGTATTTTGAGTCCAGATTTCCATACTGAAACGGATGACTGAAGATACAGTGCAAAAGCATGTGCAGATAGACGCGCGGAAGAAGGCCGGGCTCTCTCTGA
>JAFVEX010000137.1 GCA_017475785.1 Eubacterium sp.
TCCAACAATCCGGATTACCGGATGCGCTTGCTCATGAATTCATAGTTGTTGCACGCGGCAAGCGCCTTCTCTTTCGTGATCCTTCCCTTCTGATACAGCTCAAACAGGCTGCCGTCCATGGTCGTCATGCCGTCCGCGGCGTTTGCCTGCATCGCGGAATCCAGCTGGTGAAGCTTGCCCTCGCGGATCATGTTTTGAATAGCAGGGTTTGTCTTCAGAATCTCAAAAACCGGCTGCAGCTGGCCGTCTGTCGTCGTCAGAAGCTGCTGGCAGACCACGCCGCGGATCAGCTGCGCGAGCTGGCCGCGCACCTGCAGCTGCTGGTTTGCAGGGAACACGTCGACAATGCGGTTGATCGTATTCGCGGCGCTGCTCGTGTGCAGCGTGCTGAACAGTAAAACGCCGGTCTCGGCGGCTGTGATCGCCGAAGAGATCGTGTCGTAGTCGCGCATCTCGCCGAGCAGGATGACATCCGGGCTCTCGCGCAGCGCGGAGCGGAGTGATTCCAGGTAGCCGGGCGTGTCGATGAAGACCTCGCGCTGGCTGACGATGCTCTTATTGTGCTGATGCAGGTATTCGATGGGATCCTCCATCGTTATGACGTGGCACTCCCGGCTCCGGTTGATGCGGTCGATCATGCAGGCCAGTGTCGTGGATTTTCCCGATCCGGCGGCGCCCGCCACAAGCACCAGTCCCGTCTTGTTATCAGCAAGGGAAAGTACACTCTCCGGAATGCCCAGCGCGGCCGGATCCGGAATACCGAATTTGATGACGCGAATCACCGCCGCCGCCGATCCCCTCTGCCGGAACACATTCACGCGGAACCGCCCGAGCTCCGGAATCGAGAAGGAAAAATCGTCGTCGATATTGTTTTCGTAATTTGTCTTGCTGCGCCGCCCCGCCGTGTAAATCTCGTCAATCAGCGGAATGATATCATTGGGCTTCATGATGCCTTCGCCGACGCGGTTCTGGACACCCTTCACCTTATATGTAACCGGAAGGCCCGCGATCAGAAAAATGTCGGACGCGCCGTTTTCAGTTGCGAGCTTCAATATTTCATACAGTGTCATGATTCTCCTCCTCAGCCGAGCCACAGATCTTCAAAGGGATCATCACTCTCCCAGATCTTCGTGATCTTCCAGGTCACAACCTGATACGTCCCGGGCGCCGCAGCATCCGGCGCGGCCTCCACCGTCAGCGTGTATCCCTCTCTTTCGGCCGAATACAGCAGGTTCCCGTTCTCCAGCTGCTCCGTCCCCTCCGGCAGACCCGACGCGTCAGGGCGCTCCGCCGCCTGCAGGAACCGGTTCCCTTCTGCCTCCAGCTCATAGCGGATCGCCGTCACAGAGGCAAAACGCTCCGCCAGCACAGCATCCGCGCGGGACGTCGCGACAGTCAGCATGGCCAGCGTAGCCAGCACGGCGGCGATGACCGCCAGAAAAATTGCAATCGGCCCAAGCCGTATTTTGTGCTTCATAGGTTATCCCCTCCCGGGTTCTTTTTCAATCTGTTTTCATACGTCAGTTGACACTCCCGGGTTCTAATCTGCTAGGTTTTTTTGAAGTATCCTTTTCAACACCCGAACTGCGCAAAATCAGTCATTTCGTGAGCAGGCGCGAACACAACTGCGGTGAAATTTTTTTTGCGGGTTCGAAAAGTCAGTCTGCCCCGAAGATACTACTTCAGATAATTTCCTGTCTCCAGCGAATAAATCGGCTCCGTCTCATCCGCAAAAAACACCAGGATCTCTTCTGTCACAAACGCGTCTTCCTCTGTCCGCCGGATCTCTGCCCGGTAATGATCCGTCCGGCCGCCCTCCGGCGCAAATTTCATCTCCAGGCCAATTATCTCTCCGGCGTCCGAGACAGACTGTACCTGCTCCATCTCTCCCAGCATCGAGACCGCCTCATCCCTTCCGGACGCCGCCATCGACACTTCCGCGACCGACTCGGCCAGGCTGACTGCCTCCGTCAGGTGCCGCGCATACAGGCTCTGGCTTCTGGATTTCATAAACGTCTGCGTGATCACGACAATTACGAACAGCAATATGATGAACAGCAGCAGCAGTTCTACAATAAATGCGATGTTCCGCTTCTTTTTCATCCGATTTCTCCACCTGTGCGGTCAGTTCCTCACATGTATATAGGAAGTACCTGCGTCCGACTGGATTTCCAGAAGGTTTTCCTTTTTCCAGACAAAGCTAAACTGCTTCGCCTCTCCGATCTCAATCGCGTCATCCGTCAGAACTGGCATGCCGGATTTTCCGTAGTTTTCCCGCACCTTGCCGTCCTTGTAAAAAATCTGTTGCCCGTATCCGGCCGCGGCGTCCTCGATGACCAGCACCTGCATCCCGTCCTGCTCCTCAAGCGTCACGCGGCTCGCCTCGTTCGCCTTGACGGCCGTAATGACATAGGAAAGCACCGCGCGCGCGTTTCCGTTCGCGTCCTGTATCTCGACAGACCGCTGATACGAGACCGCCGAAAAAACGACCAGCATCAGGATCACAAAGAACAGTACGGTGACTGTCAGGGTAGAGACCAGATCCCCGAATATGTTTTCCCGTTTCCTCTTCATCACATACCCCGCTGTATGCCTGAACTCCCTCATGTATCGCCAGCCGCCCGCCTCCAGCTGCTTCAATCCGGCGCGTGCTGCCTGTCCGATTCAATCATCCAGGCGGGCTGCCCGAATTGCCTACAGCTGCTTCAATCCGGCTTCGGCCAGTCAATCACTCTACTGCCGATTGCTTCAATCCGGCGCATGCCGGTCGAGCACCTTCACTTCAGGCGGCAGATTCTCCGCAAACGGCGCGTACACGATCAGATAATCTTCCTTATTAACTGTCAGCCCGTAGTTCTCCTCCAGATACTCCAGACTCTGCGGATACGCGCCCTCAATGACATAACACTGCAGCGCACGCTGCATCACCGTCTCCTTGATGGAGTTTACGCTGTCATCGCCCTCATCCGCAGACGCCCGGCGCGAAACCGGCACAGCAGCAGCCGCCACAGCCACCAGAAGGATGATCCCCGCCAAAATCCGGCGCGTCTTCTTTCTTCTCATCATTCACAGCTCCTGTATTTAATCCAGAAAAAGGAGTTTATCCAATAGAATTCATAATCCCAATCAGCGGAATCATCAAGCTGATCAGCATCAGGCCGATGAAAATCATCAAAATCCCGGTCAGCAGCGGCTCAATTGTATTCGCGATCCGGCTGATATACGCGTCGTTGTTGTCCTTCAGATTGCGCAGCACCTTCTGCAGGATCGAATCCAGCATGCCGCTCCGCTCCGCCGGAATGAGCATCCGGTTGTTGATCGGATCGTACAGCTTTTCTTCATACGCAGTCTGCGAGAAGCTCATGCCCGCCTCCATTTTTGCGGCGCAGCGCTCCAGCTTTTCCTGCA
>JAFVEX010000138.1 GCA_017475785.1 Eubacterium sp.
CTGAGCGGTGGATTTCAGAACGATTGGCTTCTGGACGGTTGACTTTCGGCGTCTCAATAATTTCTTATAACGAACAATAATTACTTGTGAGGCAGGCATTATTGCAAAAAGAAGCACCATATACCCCGAAACTGAATAAACGTTCCGATTTGACCAACAGGCGGTTTGGTAGTCTGACGGCGCTGGAGCCGACTGCGGAGAAGAAGAACGGCTACACGGTCTGGCGCTGCCGCTGCGACTGCGGCAGGGAGGTCTTGATTCCGTCCCGCTATCTGAAAAAAGGATGGCGGACGGACTGCGGGGAGCACGAGAAGAAAAAGCGGTACCAGGATCTGACGGGGATGCGGTTTGGGAAGCTTGTGGTGATGCAGGCGGCCTCGGTAACGAGGCCGGATGGATCGATGGAGGAGCTGCGGACAGACGACGGGAAGGTTCTCTGGGACTGCCGGTGTGACTGCGGCAACACGATTCGCGTGATCGGATCTCAGCTGACGGCGGGTTACCGCAGGAGCTGCAACTGCCTGTCCAGGCCTCCCAGAAAGGACTGGATCGGCAGGCGGTTTGGTAAACTGACGGTCATTGCCTATGACGGTAAGCGCAGGGGTTTTCATTTTTGGAAATGCAGGTGTGAGTGCGGCGGGACGTCTGTGGTTTCGCAGTCAAATCTGAAGTCTGGTCACACAACGAGCTGTGGGTGCGGCAAGAATGCGCAGAATGGCAGGCACCTGATCGAAGGCACCTGCGTCGAAGCGATCCGCAGCAAGACGGTTTTTACGACGAATACAAGCGGTGTGCGGGGTGTCTATCCTGTCCGGAAGACCGGGAAGTGGGCGGCGCAGATCACGTTTCAGGGGGATAAGAAATACCTCGGTTGTTTTGAGACAATCACGGAAGCCGCGCAGGTGCGGAAAAACGCGGAGGGGGTGTTTGAGGAGTTTCTCGACCGGTATGATGCCGGTGAATTCCAGGAACAGGAGATGAGCGCGCACTGAAAAAACAGGAGATGAACGCGCGTTGAAAAAGTCTTATAGAGGTGAACGTGCCTGCGTTGAAAAATACTTTGACGGATCATGCATTTTAGTCTAATATAGTGTTCCAGAATCATTTTTATTTAATCGATGTCTGAGATGGAGACTTTGCATGGTATTGGATGTTTTGCTGGATGCCGTGATCGACACGGTGAAGCTGCTCCCGTTTTTGTTTCTGACGTATCTTCTGATGGAGTATCTGGAGCACAAGACGGGAGATAAATCGGCTCAGGCGCTGAGGCGGATGGGGCATCTTGGCCCGCTGTTCGGCGGCGCGGTCGGCGTGGTTCCCCAGTGTGGTTTTTCCGCTGCTGCGGCGAGCCTTTTTTCTGGCGGCGTGATTACGCTGGGAACACTTCTGGCGGTTTTTCTGTCCACGTCGGACGAGATGCTGCCGATCTTTATATCAGAGGCAGTCAATCCTTTTTCGGTTCTGAAAATTCTTGTGACGAAGATGGCGATGGGCATCGCGACCGGATTTGCGGTTGATCTGATTCTTGTGCACATTCCGAAGCTGATGGGTGTGGAGAAGGATATCCACGACCTTTGCGAGGCGGAGCACTGTCACTGTGATGATGAGGAGGACGGCATTCTGAAGCCGGCGCTTCGTCACACACTGCACATCACGTTGTTTATTTTCCTGATTTCAATTGTGATCGGACTGCTGGTTGAGGGAATCGGCGAACATGCGATGGCGACGTTTCTGACGCGCCGCAGGTTCGGCGGTGTTGTTTTGGCTGCCGTAATCGGGCTGATTCCGAACTGCGCTGCATCTGTCATGCTGACGGAGTTTTACTTGAAGGGGATTCTGGCGGCCGGGCAGATGATGGCCGGGCTGCTGGTAGGCGCCGGAGTGGGTCTGCTGGTGTTGTTCCGGACCAACCGGCATCTGAAGGAGAATATCGGAATCACGGTAGTTCTGTTCGTCTGCGGCATCCTGTGGGGGCTGCTGATTGAGCGGCTTGGAATTACGTTTGTTTAAAGAGGTACAACAACTTTGGGAACACAGATTTTTGAAAACCTGAACAGTCCACAGCAAAAAGCGGTCCGCCAGACAGAAGGGCCGCTTTTGATTCTTGCCGGGGCGGGGTCGGGCAAGACCCGGGTGCTGACACACAGGATCGCTTATCTCATTGAGGAATGCGGCGTCAAGCCGTGGAATATTCTGGCGATTACGTTTACCAATAAAGCCGCCGGAGAGATGCGCGAGCGGGTTGACCATCTGGTAGGGTTCGGCGCGGATCAGATCTGGGTGTCCACCTTTCACTCCAGCTGCGCGCGGATCTTGCGAAGGTTTATCGATCGGATTGGTTATGATACAAATTTCACGATCTACGACACGGATGACAGTAAGCAGGTGATGAAAAATGTCATCAAGCAGCTTGGGCTGAACCCGAAGGTCTACAAGGAGCGCGGCCTGCTGGCGCGCATTTCTTCTGCGAAAAATGAGCTGATCGGCCCGGATCAGTTTGAACAGGAGGCTGTCCGCTGGGAGGACAAAAATGTCGCCGCAGCGTACCGCGCTTATCAGGATACCCTGCACAGAAACAACGCGCTGGATTTTGATGATCTGCTCGGCAAGACGGTCGAACTGTTCCGCAAGGATGAAGAAGTGCTGGATTATTATCAGGAGCGTTTCCGGTATATTCTGATCGATGAGTACCAGGACACAAACACGGCGCAGTTTGAGTTTGTGCGGCTGCTCGCCTCAAAATACAGAAATCTTTGCGTGGTCGGCGACGACGACCAGTCGATCTATAAGTTTCGCGGCGCGAATATCCGGAATATTCTCAATTTTGAGTTTGAATACCCGGAGGCGAAGGTCATCCGGCTGGAGCAGAATTACCGCTCTACACAGCTGATCCTGGACGCGGCAAACGGCGTAATTGCGAACAACGAAAGCCGCAAGAAGAAACAGCTCTGGACGGATCTGGGCGAGGGGAAAAAGATTACATTCCGGCAGTTCGATAACGGTTATGAGGAGGCAGCTTTTGTCGCGCAGGACATCGCCGGAAAGACGCTGGACGCCGCGCGCGCGTACAATGAATTTGCTGTCCTGTACCGCACAAACGCGCAGTCCCGTCTGTTTGAGGAGGCGTTTATCGCGGCTGACATTCCGTACAAGATCGTCGGCGGCATCAACTTCTACGCCCGCAGGGAAATCAAGGATCTTTTGTCCTACCTGAAGACAGTCGACAACGGATCGGACGATCTGGCGTGCATGCGCATCATCAATGTGCCGAAGCGCGGCATCGGCCAGACGACCATCGCACGGGTGGCGGCTTACGCCCAGTCGCAGGAGATGAGTTTTTACGCGGCGCTGCTGGAGTCTGAAGAAATCAGCGGAATCGGCCGCGCGTCTGCCAAAATAGCGGGATTTACCGGCCTGATCACCCGCCTGCGCGCCCTGCAGGAAACCGCCTCCGTGCGGGAGCTGCTGGAAGCAATCATCTCCGAGACCGGCTACGTCGAAGATCTGGAAGCAGAGGAGACGCCGGAGGCCGAAGCCCGGATCGAGAACATCAACGAGCTGCGCGCGAAGGTTTCTGACTATGAAGAAAAGGCTGCGTCACCAAACCTGTCCGAATTCCTGCAGCAGGTATCGCTCGTCGCGGATATCGATTCGGTCGAGGAGGGCAGTGATTATGTGCTGCTGATGACGCTGCACGCGGCGAAGGGACTGGAGTTTGAGTCTGTCTATATGGCAGGTATGGAAGACGGCGTTTTCCCGGGATATTTCACCATCAGTGCCGATGATCCCTCGGAGCTGGAAGAAGAACGGCGGCTGTGCTATGTCGGTATTACCCGGGCGAAGCGGGAGCTGACCATGACAGCGGCGCGCATGCGTATGATGCGCGGCGAGACCCAGTATCTGAAGACATCGCGGTTCGTGCGGGAAATCCCCCGCGAACTCGTTTCCATGGACCGCGACACCGCGTACCGCGGGAGACGCGAAATACAGCAGGAGGAACGCCGGAGCCCGGCGGAAACCGCAGGAAGAGTCCTCGGAATGGGCAGACCCAAGACAAAAACCACGCCGTTTAAGATGCGCGAATTCACCGTCACGAAGATGGACCATCTGGACTACGGCGCCGGCGATCGTGTCCGCCACGTCAAGTTTGGAGAAGGAACGGTGCAGAAGATTGAAGACGGCGGAAAGGATTACGAGGTGACCGTGAACTTTGACGGCGCAGGCGTGCGCCGCATGTTCGCGTCCTTCGCGAAGCTGCAGAAGATATAAAATGTGTTTTAAACTACTTGGGGTTGTGCCCGTAGAACGATTCATTCTGGCGGCCGCGCCTACTCCGCGCCCCAAAACAGTCGACGTGCAGTGAGACGATTCATACGGGTGAGCATTCGATGAAACAGTCGCATGAAACTGCGGGTTAGCGTTCGTCAGGATCCGGGAAATGAGTGGCCGCCGTTCACGAATTTGCCGGATCCCTACGAACGGTTAGCCGGAGGTTCATCGGATGTTTCACATGTGAGCCCGATGAATCGCTCACTACATGCGATCTGGTTTAAAGCACAACTTCATCCTGCCAGCGCGCCGCCCAGCGCGACTTGTAGATAATCTGATAAGAAATGTACCCCACAATCAGTGCCGCCAGCACATCATAGATGGAGTGCTGCTTCAGGAACAGTGTAGACGCGATGATTAACAGCGTCAAAACCGACAGCAGATTTATCAGCCACTGTTTTCCGCGCATCCACGTGCACTCGCGCAGGGCGAGCCATGCGCAGATGGAGTTGTACACATGCATGCTGGGGAAGACATTGGTCGGCGTGTCGCGGTTGTAAAGATTCTGCACCAGGTGGGTGCAGTAATTGCTCCGCGCGAAGGAAGACGGGCGGAGGTTCAGACCGTTTGGATACAGCCAGCTGACCAGCAGAAAGATGGACATGCCGATGATCATGGTCAGCTCGAAGCGGTAGTACTCCTTGCGGGGCTTGTTAACCAGCACGAAAAACGCGACGGTTCCCATAATATATACAAACCAGATGTTGTATGGGATGATAAAGTATTCACAGAACGGGATTTTGTAGTCGATCGGCGCGGCGATCAGGTGAAAGCCGCTTTCTTCCGTGACCCGCCGCTCCAGAAAATAAAATGTGATGTAGTAGCCCAGCGCGTATACAGGGAGCACCCACCAGCGGTAGACACATCTTGCCTTCAGCGCAAAAAAGAATTTCTTCAGCAGGTTCAGCAGGTTTTTCAACATATCAGGCATATCTCTTCACTTTCAGCGTTTTGGTCTTGTTCAGAAACTTTGGCCTTGTTCAGTATTGTGGTCTTGTTCAGTATCTTTGTCTGATACAGTGTTCAGGTCTGATTCAGTGCTTTGGTCTTATTTGTTCAAATATGGCGGCATCGTATTGCTGCCGGCAGGTTTTGTATTGTTCTTCTGTGCGGACGGTCCACATGACCGCAGGAACAAGGTACAGCTTCCGCGCGAGCCGGAATCCGATGGAGTCGGCATGCCGCAGAGCGTAGGCGACAAAGTGCGGCCGGCTGATGATGTTTACCACAAGGATTGTGGAGAACCACTTGAGAAGCGGCATCATCCGCAGCTTTTTCGGAAAGCGTGTCGAGAGCTGTCCGCGCACGACGTCCGGCCGGTTTTTGCGGAACCACGCGAGCCCGAAGGGATTGAAGGACTCGATGATCCACTCGCCCTGATAGTCAGCCAGCAGGTTCATCAGAGCCGGGCAGAGCGCCAGATTCCGTCCCGGGAGCTTCAACTCGATCAGAAGAGGCACGCGGCCATTCACGACGCGCAGTACTTCAGAGAGGAGCGGGATGGGTTCGTCTGTCTGATCCAGACGCAATTCCGAGAGAACCGGCCATGTGGTCTGTTCTATCAGATAGGACGCGCCGCACATACGGCGTGTCGTGTCGTCGTGAAACACGATGATCTGGCCGTCTGCTGTCAGGTGGACATCCAGTTCAATCGCGTACCCATTTTCTGCGGCTTTTTCAAACGCCGGCAGGCTGTTCTCCGGCCTCCCGATTGCTTTATTCCAGAGTCCTCTGTGGGCGAAATCCCATTTTGTGAAGCGCAGCGCTTCCTCCCGCAGGGATCTGTCCGGATGGATTGCCCAAATGTAAAAAAGCAGGGCCGCGGCCAAAATCAGCCATATGACTATCTGAATTGTACTCATTCGTCAGCCTCCACACTAATCAATAGGATACAATAATTTGGAGATTCCGTAAATAGTTTCATTTTACTATTATTTGAATCTATGGTATGATTTTTGTGTCTGCGGAACAGGAGCAGGCGGCACAAAACTAAACGATACAAGAGTAAACGACACAAGAGCAGATGACACAAGAGCACATGACACGAGAGCAAACGACACTAGAGTAAATAACTCAAAAGCAAATGACACAAGAAGAATTTGCAAAAAAACAGATGTCAGAAAACATGACAGAAACGTAAACGACAGAAACGTAAACAACAGAAAAGAAAACGACGGAAAAGAATGACAGGAGGAATCCATGGGAAATGTAAGACGTGTATACGTTGAGAAGAAACCAGATTTTGCGGTCGCGGCAAACAGTCTGCTGCATGAGGTCAGAGATTATCTCGGGTTTCAGGATGTGACAGGCGTCCGTATTCTGATCCGTTATGATGTGGAAAATATCAGTGACGAGGTGTATGAGCGGGCCTGCAGGGTCGTGTTTGCCGAGCCGCCGGTCGACGTGCTTTATGAGGAGACGTTCCCGGCAGCAGAGGATGAGACGGTTTTTTCCGTTGAGTATCTGCCGGGGCAGTTTGACCAGAGAGCGGATTCGGCGGTGCAGTGCATCCAGTTCCTGAAGGGCTCGGAGCAGCCGGTGATCCGGACGGCGACGACGTACGTCCTGAAGGGGCAGATCAGCGGGGAGCAGCTGGATGCGGTCAAGAAGCTCTGCATCAACCCGGTCGACTCCCGGGAGATCGGGCTGGAGAAGCCGGAAACGCTGATCATGGAATTTCCGGAGCCGGATGATATTCAGGTGTTCGAGGGATTTCAGGTGATGGAGCCGGCCGCTCTTGAGGAGCTGTACAGCAGCCTGAATCTGGCCATGACGCTGAAGGATTTTCAGTTTATTCAGAAGTATTTCCGCGACGAGGAGCATCGTGATCCGACTGTGACGGAGATCCGTGTGCTGGATACGTACTGGTCCGATCACTGCCGGCATACGACGTTCCTGACAGAGCTGACGGATATCACCTTTGGAGATGGTGATTTCAAGGCGCCGATCGTCGCGAGCTTCGACCGGTACGTTTCTGACCGCGAGGTGCTCTACAAAGGGCGGGATGACAAGTTCCTCTGCCTGATGGATCTCGCGATTCTCGCGGCGAAAAAGCTGAAAGCAGAAGGAAAGCTGACCGACCAGGAGGAAACAGACGAGATCAACGCCTGCAGTATCGTAGTTCCGGTTGACGTGGACGGCGAATACGAGGAGTGGCTGATTAATTTTAAGAATGAGACGCACAACCATCCGACGGAAATCGAGCCGTTCGGCGGCGCGGCGACCTGCCTGGGCGGCGCGATCCGCGATCCGCTCTCCGGGCGCACATACGTGTATCAGGCGATGCGCGTGACCGGCGCGGCCGATCCGACGAAGCCGGTCGGCGAGACCATGCCGGGCAAGCTGCCGCAGAAAAACCTGACGCGCGACGCCGCGAAGGGCTACAGCTCCTACGGAAACCAGATCGGCCTGGCGACCGGATATGTCAAGGAAATTTATCATCCGAATTACGTCGCGAAGCGCATGGAGATCGGTGCCGTCATGGGTGCCGCGCCGAGACGCGCGGTGATCCGCGAGACATCCGACCCGGGAGATATCATCATCCTGCTGGGCGGCCGGACAGGCCGTGACGGAATTGGCGGCGCGACCGGATCCTCCAAGAAGCACACGGCTTCTTCCATCGAGACGTGCGGCGCTGAGGTGCAGAAGGGCAACGCGCCGACGGAGCGGAAGCTGCAGAGAATGTTCCGGCGCGAGGAGGTCAGCGCGCTGATCAAGAAGTGCAACGATTTCGGCGCAGGCGGAGTTTCCGTGGCGATCGGCGAGCTGGCGGACGGCCTTCAGATTGACCTCGACCAGGTGCCGAAAAAGTACGCGGGTCTGGATGGCACGGAGCTCGCGATCTCCGAATCCCAGGAGCGCATGGCCGTTGTCATCGCGCCTGAAAACGTCGACCAGTTCATGGCGTACGCCGCGGAGGAGAACTTGGAAGCATATCGTGTGGCTGTCGTGACGGAGGAGCCGAGACTGGTGCTGAACTGGCGCGGAAAGACCATTGTCAGCCTTTCCCGCGCGTTTATGAATACGAACGGCGCCCATCAGGAGACGGCTGTTCATGTGGAGATTCCGAATCAGGAGGGGAATCCGCTGGTGCGCAGCGGAGACATTGCGGATGTGAAGGCCGCGTGGCTGGCGCAGCTGGCAGATTTGAACGGCTGTTCCCAGAAGGGTCTTGTAGAGATGTTTGATTCCTCCATCGGCGCGGCGAGCACGCTGATGCCGTATGGCGGAAAGTACCAGATGACTGAGACACAGGCTATGGTGGCGAAGGTTCCCGTGGCGAACGGCGAGACGACGACGGTCACCATGATGAGCTACGGCTTTGATCCGTATCTCTCCAGCTGGAGTCCGTATCACGGCGCGGTTTACGCCGTGACAGAATCGCTGGCGAAGATCGTTGCCGCAGGCGGCGATTTCCGGAAGGTTCACTTTACCTTCCAGGAGTATTTCCGCAGAATGAGTGAGGATCCGGCGCGCTGGAGCCAGCCGTTCGCGGCGCTTCTGGGCGCGTATGAGGCGCAGGTGCGCTACGGTCTTGCTTCGATTGGCGGAAAGGACAGCATGTCCGGCAGCTTTGATGAGATCGACGTGCCGCCGACACTTGTCTCCTTTGCGGTTGACGTGGCACATGTAAAAGATGTCGTGACGCCGGAGCTGAAGCAGCCGGGCAGCAGGCTGGTCTGGATCCGCCTCCCGCAGGATGACCAGTATCTGCCGGATTATGAAGCCGCCATGGACCTCTATGACCGCGTGCACGCGGATATGCAGGCCGGCAGAATTATCTCTGCTTACGCGCTGAACCGGTTCGGTCTGGCGCAGGCTGTCAGCAAGATGGCATTCGGCAATCATCTTGGCGTCCGCATTGAGCACAACGTAGATCCGCGTGATCTGTTCAGCCCGGGCTTTGGCGACCTGGTGTGTGAGGTTCCGGACGGAAAACTTGGAGAGCTGGCCAGCACCTACACTGTGATCGGTGAAGTGACGGATACATTTGCGTTTGCGTACCGTGATATCGTGATTGACGGGCAGGAGGCGCTTGACGCCTGGAGCGCGCCGCTTTCGAGTGTGTTCCGGCAGGTTTCCGGCGCGGAGCCGAATGCGGCAGAGATCGAAGACAAAGGACTGTATCTTGCGAAGGATGTCCACATCTGTTCGCACAAGATCGGTCAGCCGACCGTATTTATCCCGGTATTCCCGGGCAGCAACTGCGAATTCGACAGCGCGAAGGCGTTTGAGCGGGCCGGCGCGAGGGTCGTCACGAAGGTTTTCCGGAATATTACGGCGGAAGATATTTTTGCTTCGGTTGACCTGTTTACGGAGACCATCGACCAGGCGCAGATCATCATGTTCCCGGGCGGCTTTTCGGCAGGTGATGAGCCGGACGGCTCCGCCAAGTTCTTCGCGACGGCGTTCCAGAACGCGAAGATCAAAGAGGCTGTTACCAGAATGCTGCAGGAGCGGGACGGACTCGCGCTCGGCATCTGCAACGGCTTCCAGGCGCTGATCAAGCTGGGGCTGGTGCCGAACGGAGAAATTACCGGACAGAATCCGGATTCCCCGACGCTGACGTTCAATACCATCGGCCGCCATATCTCGAAGATGGCCTATACGAAGGTCGTCTCGAACAAATCCCCGTGGCTTGCCGGCGCAAAGACGGGCGGGATCTACGCGGTTCCGGCTTCGCACGGCGAGGGGCGCTTCGTGGCAAACCGCGAGTGGCTGGAGAAGCTGCAGGCAAACGGACAGATCGCGACCCGGTACTGTGACCTGGACGGCAATTTCACGGACGATGAGTACTGGAACATCAACGGCTCGTATTTCAATATTGAAGGCATCACCAGCCCGGACGGGCGCTGCTTCGGCAAGATGTGCCACGCAGAGCGCCGCGGCGAGGGTGTCGCTGTCAACATCTACGGCGAGCAGGACATGAAGCTGTTTGAGTCGGGCGTCGCGTATTTCGCCTGAGGAACAGCGCAGAAATAAAATAACCTGACCATTTTTCTGCCGGGGTTTCCGCGTTTCGGACGAAGGAAGCGTGGATTTACCCCGTGGCAGAATCATACCGTACTTCTCACCCTGGAGGATTGAATTGTGGAGGAGGTTCCCTGGATTATACCGGTCATACTGCAGATTGTGCTGATCGGGCTGAACGCGCTGTTTGCGTGCGCGGAGATCGCAGTGTTGTCTGTCAAGCGGACACGCCTGGAGCAGCTTGTGGAGGAGGGCAGCAAAAATGCCATCCTCCTGAAAAAGCTGACGCAGGTTCCCGCCAAGTACCTCGCGACCATACAGGTGGCGATTACACTGGCCGGATTCATGGGCAGCGCGTTCGCGGCGGACAGCTTTTCGGAGCGCTTTGTGCGGGCGTTATCCCGCGCCGGCATTCATATGCACGAATCCGTGGCCATTATCCTGATTACTGTGATACTGGCGTATTTTTCGCTGGTGTTCGGCGAGCTTGTCCCCAAACGGCTCGCCATGAAAAATCCTGAGAAGATTTCGCTGAAGATGGCGCGGATCCTGACGGCTGTCTCGGTAATTTTCGCGCCGGTTGTCTGGCTCCTGACTGCGTCGACAAACGGAATTCTGCGTCTGCTCGGCATCGATCCGAACGCAGAGCGCGAGCAGGTGACAGAAGAAGAAATCCGCATGCTCGTCGACGCCGGAAATGAGGAGGGCACCATCGACGAAGATGAGAAGGAAATGATCCAGAATATCTTTGAATTCGATGACATCACGGTGGATGAGATCTGCACGAGACGGCAGGACGCGGTGATCCTGTATCAGGAGGACTCCATTGAGGAGTGGGAAGCGGCCATACATGAGAGCAGACATTCCTTCTTTCCGTTCTGCGGCGAGAGCGCGGACGACGTTCTGGGCGTCCTGGACGCAAAGGATTTCTTCCGGCTGGACAGCAGCAGTAAGGAGGAAATTATCGCGAATGCGGTGCGGCCGGCTTATTTTGTGCCGGGCACCATCAAGGCGGACGTCTTGTTCGCAAACATGCGGAAGAGCAGCAATTATTTCGCGATTGTTCTCGATGAGTACGGCGGGATGGACGGAATCATAACCGTGCGGGATCTGATCGAGGAGGTGGTCGGCGATCTGGTCGAGCGCGACGAGGAGATCCGGCCGAAGGAGATCGTGCAGATTTCCGCGCGTACCTGGCGGATTCAGGGCAGCGCGCAGCTCGACGACGTCGCGCGGCAGCTGAAGGTGACCCTTCCGCTGGATGATTATGACACGTTCGGCGGATTTATCTTCGGCGAGCTTGGAGAGATCCCGCAGGACGGCTCGCGGTTTGAGCTGGATACGGACGATCTTCACATCCGCGTCTATGAGGTGCGTGATCACCGCATCGAGGGGACGATCGTGCGCGTGCTGGAGAAGGAGCAGGAGCAGGAGGACAGCGGCGAGTGACGCCGGAAGTTTTCTTGCAATTTATTCCCCGTTCGATTATACTTGGACTTGAATCGTGTGAGAACAAACGCGAATCAGTGACATAGAATACTACCAAAGGAAGGATAAGCAAATGGGTCTTTTAGAGGACTGGCGCGCAGTCGCCTACAACCAGAATGAGGACGCGAATGTACTGCAGAAGTTCTGGGACGATTATTTTTTGATTGAGAAGGGAATTTATGAGCAGCTGCTGGAAAACCCTGACGAGGAGGTCCGGGGAACCGTGCAGGAGCTTGCGGATAAATATGAGATCGAAGTCATGACTATGACAGGCTTTCTCGATGGCATAAACGAGAGTCTCGTGACCCCCAATCCGATTGAGGAAACGCTGGCAGCGGATACAGAGGTCAGTCTTGCGTTTGATAAGGAGCGTCTCTACAAGAACATGGTAGACGCGAAAGCTGACTGGCTCTATGGACTCCCGCAGTGGGATGATATCTTTTCTGAGGAAAAGCGAAAGGAACTGTATCTGGAGCAGAAAAAATCAGGCACGATCGTCAAGCCGAAGAAAATCGGCAGAAATGATCCTTGTCCGTGCGGCAGCGGGAAAAAGTACAAGCATTGCTGCGGACGCTGACTGAGACGAAAGAGGGAGGTTCATGATCCGCTCACGCAGGATGTGTACCTCCTTTTTCAGATCTGGCAGGATATCAAAAGATTCTATGGCATTCTCTGTCAGATAATTATCTCAGCAGCACAGAAGGAGTATACAGAAAATGAGTGAACAATATACTGCGCAGGCAGCCACAGCGCTCCAGTACGCAAAGGAACTCGCGCACACCTGGAATCACGGATACATTGGCACGGAGCATATTCTCGCAGGCCTGATCCGGGAGGGAAAGGGCACGGCCGCGATGGTGCTGTCGGAGGCCGGCGTGCAGTTTGATAAGCTTACAGAGCTGATCGACGTGCTGATTGCCCCGGATCATCAGACAGACACGCTGATTCATCCGGAGTACACACCGAAGGCGGAGCAGCTGCTCAAAGACGCCGCGCTGGAATCCGCCCGTCTCCGCAGCAGGAAGACCGGCACGGAGCATCTGCTGCTGGCACTGCTCAAGGAGCCGGAGAGCGTCGCTCTGCGTCTTCTCTTTACACTTGGAATCGACCTGAGAGAGCTGTTTGTGAATCTGCTGCGCGCGATCGGAAGAAATGATCAGGAAATCCGCGAGGAAGCGGATATGATGGCCAGCACCTCCGGAGAAGCCGGCGGCACCCCGACGCTCGATCAGTACAGCCGTGATCTCACAGTGATGGCGCGGCAGGGAAAACTGGATCCCGTGATCGGACGTGAGACGGAGATCAGCCGTGTGATCCAGATTCTGAGCCGCCGGATGAAGAACAACCCTTGCCTGATCGGCGAGCCGGGCGTTGGAAAAACCGCGATCGTCGAAGGACTGGCGGCACAGATCTCCGCTGGGGACGTGCCTGTCACAGTCAGGGATAAGCGCGTGGTCGTTCTCGATCTGTCCGGCATGGTGGCCGGCTCGAAATACAGGGGCGAGTTCGAACAGCGGATCAAGAACGTGATCCAGGAGGTCATGGAGAACAAAAATATCCTTTTGTTTGTGGACGAGATCCACACCATGATCGGAGCCGGCGGCGCAGAGGGGGCGCTGGACGCGTCAAATATCCTGAAGCCGTCGCTCTCCCGGGGAGAGATTCAGCTGATTGGCGCGACGACCATAGAAGAATACCGCAAATACATTGAGAAAGATGCCGCGCTGGAGCGGCGGTTTCAGCCTGTGACGGTGGAAGAACCGACGGAAGAACACGCGCGGGAGATTCTGCGGGGGCTGCGTCCGTACTATGAGGCACATCACGACCTGAAGATCAGCGACGGCGCGCTGGACGCGGCTGTCCGCATGAGCGTCCGGTATCTGAACGACCGGTTCCTGCCAGACAAGGCGATCGATCTGGTCGATGAGACCTCATCCCGCGTCCGCCTGGAAGGCTTTCACATCACCGGGCGCGCCGCAGAGCAGGAAAAGCAGGAACAGGAACTGATCACAAAGGAAGAATTCGCGCTTCGCGGCGGAGATATTCCGGCCGCAAAGGAATACCACGCCAGACTGGAGCGGCTCAGGAAAAAGGATCAGCGCAAGAAACAGCGCAATGCTGGAGAGAAGCAAAAAGAAGTGACAGCGGAGGACATTGCAAGGACAGTGTCCATCTGGACGAAAATCCCGCTGGAAAAGATCGCGGAGAGTGAGTCCAGAAGGCTGTCGCGTCTGGAAGATATCCTGCACAGGCGTGTTGTCGGGCAGGATGAGGCGGTCAGCGCCGTTGCGAGGGCAGTACGGCGCGGGCGCGTCGGACTCAAGGATCCGGGACGTCCGGTCGGTTCATTTTTGTTCCTGGGACCGACAGGCGTCGGAAAGACAGAGCTCTCAAAGGCACTGGCCGAGGCGGTTTTTGGCAGCGAAAACGCGATGATCCGCGTCGATATGTCTGAGTACATGGAAAAACACAGTGTCTCAAAGCTGATCGGCTCTCCGCCCGGATATGTGGGCTACGATGAAGGCGGCCAGCTTTCAGAAAAAATACGCAGGAATCCCTACAGCGTCGTCCTGTTCGACGAGATCGAAAAGGCGCATCCGGACGTATTTAATATCCTGCTGCAGGTGCTGGATGACGGGCATATTACAGATGCCCAGGGACGCCGCGTCAGCTTCAAGGAGACGTGCATCATCATGACATCCAACGCCGGGGCATCCAGAATCATCCAGCCGAAGCACCTGGGCTTCGAGAGCGGCGAGGACGAGGCGCGCGACTACCAGCATATGAAGGAACAGGTTCTGGACGAGCTGCAGCGGATTTTCAAGCCGGAATTTCTGAACCGCATCGACGAGACGATCGTATTCCACGCCCTGACGCGTGATCACATGAATGCCATCGTCAGCATTCTTCTGAAGGATCTGAACAGACGGTGCAAAGAGCAGATGGGCATTACCCTGCGCCTGACAGAAAAAAGCAGGGAAAAACTGATCCGTGACAGCTATGACAGCAAATATGGAGCGCGCCCGCTCAAGCGTGCGATCCAGACGATGATTGAAGATCCGCTGGCGGAAAAAATCTTAAGCGGAGCGCTTCACAGGGATCGGATCATAACAATCGGGGTACGGCAAAATCAGTTTACCTGGAACGAAAAATAAACAAAAACAGGAGGAATTTACAATGGCAGTCATTGAGGAACTGATCCGGACAGAGGCAGACGGAGGCATCAGCTTTGGCAACTACGAGCTGACGCAGAAAACAAAAAAGGCGGATTTCGAGAGCGGCGGCAGCATCTACAAGATCAAGACCTACAACGAGATCACCCGGCTGGAGCGCAACGAAACGGTTCTTTATGAATCTGTTCCGGGCACCGCGGTCTCCGGCATGCATGTGTCTGAAGATCAGATCTCTTTTACAGTAGAGGGAAATAAGGATGTTCAGATCACGCTGGGACTGGGTGAGGAGAAATCCTACGCCGTAAAAATCAACGGCGTCGACGAAGGGGTTATCCGGACAACCATGAGCGGAAAGCTGACCATCAGCGTTGACCTTGAGGAGCAGGATCACGCGGTGGTAGAGATTACCGCGGCAGAGGAAGCATAAATGGCAAAAGGCAGCAAAAGCATTTTTTTCTGTCAGAACTGCGGCCACGAGTCCGCGAAGTGGATGGGGCAGTGTCCCGCGTGCCACGCGTGGAACAGCTTTGTGGAGGAGGTTCTGCAGACAAAGCCCGGACAGGGCGCAGCTGCCGGGACAAAGCGCGCGAAGGACGCGCCGAAGCCGAAATCGCTGGATGAGATTTCGCTGGATGAGACAAACCGGATTCTCACCGGAATCGGGGAACTGGATCGCGTACTGGGAGGCGGCATTGTTGCCGGCTCCCTTACCTTAATCGGCGGGGATCCCGGGATCGGCAAATCGACCCTCCTGCTGCAGGTCTGCAGGCAGCTCGCGGAGCAGAACCGCCGCGTTCTCTATGTCTCCGGCGAGGAGTCGCTCCGCCAGATCAAGATGCGGGCAGAGCGGATCGGTTCGTTCCGGGAAGGCCTGCAGCTTCTTTGCGAGACAAGCCTGGATCTGATCGAGCAGGTGATTGAGAAGGAGCGGCCTCAGGCGGTCGTAATTGACTCCATTCAGACGATGTATAACGAGTCCGTCAGCTCATCTCCAGGCAGTGTGTCACAGGTGCGGGAATCAACTGCTGTACTGCTGCGAATCGCAAAGGGCATGCAGATACCGGTTTTTATTGTGGGGCATGTCACAAAAGACGGAAATGTCGCCGGACCGCGTGTGCTGGAGCACATGGTTGATACGGTTTTGTATTTTGAGGGAGACCGGAACGCGTCCTACAGGATCCTGCGCGCTGTAAAAAACCGGTTTGGATCCACGAACGAAATCGGCGTGTTTGAGATGCGCGGAGAAGGCCTTGCAGAGGTGGCAAACCCATCGGAATTCATGCTGGAAGGAAGGGCGGTGAATGCGTCCGGTTCGGTGGTGTCCTGTTCAATGGAGGGCAGCCGCCCGATCATGCTGGAGGTACAGGCGCTGGCCTGCCACAGCAATTTCGGCTTTCCCAGAAGAACCGCGAACGGGACGGATTTTAACCGGGTCAACCTTCTTGTCGCCGTGCTGGAGCGCCGCGCGCGGGTCAATCTTTCCGCGCAGGATGTCTACGTAAATATTGCCGGCGGCGTCAAAATGACGGAACCTGCTGTGGATCTGGGAATTCTTCTCGCAATTGTATCAAGCGTGAAGGATCTGCCGCTGGACAGCCAGACAGTCGTGTTTGGGGAGGTGGGTCTCTCCGGTGAAATCCGGTCGGTCAGCCAGGCGCAGCAGCGCGTCAACGAGGCGGAAAAGCTTGGATTTAAGACGGTAATCCTTCCCGCGGCAAACCTGCGCAATCTCGAGCCTCCCAGAGGCTCTGAAATCAGGCTGGTCGGCGTTGAGACCGTATCGGGCGCAATCCGCGCGATTCGTCCATAATGAGCAGAGAGGATTCAGATGGCTGTATATTATTACACAGAAGACCGCGATCTGCCGGAGCTGCAGGTTTATTCCGGCAGGAAAGAGACGAGGCTGATGCATTACAATGAGCCTGAGCCCGGTCTCTTTCTTGCCGAGAGCCTGAAGGTGATCTGGCGCGCGCTGGACGCAGGATACGAGCCGATTTCATTTCTGGTGGAAAAAGGAAAGCTTGTGCCGGGACACGGAGAAGATCTGAACCGGATTTTGTCGCGATGCCCGGAGGATCTGCCTGTCTATGCGGCAGAGCAGATGCTCCTGGAGGAAGTTACATGCTCTCGGCTGACGGGCGGCGTAGTCTGTGCCATGAAGAGAAAGCACCTTCCGGATCCGGCAGGCTTATTTGCGTCGGCAGGAGAGGATTCCATTAGGAGAATTGCCGTTCTGGAACGCGTGGTGAATCCCACCAACCTCGGCGCGATTGTCCGCTCTGCGGCCGCGCTGGGGATGGACGCGGTGCTGTTTACGCCGGACTGCACAGATCCTCTGTACAGGCGCGCGATCCGCGTGTCCATGGGCACCGTTTTTCAGATTCCGTGGACCTTCACCGGCAAATATCCCGAAGCTTGGTACGAAAACGGCGTCGACCATCTCAAGGAGATGGGATTTCACACAGTTGCAATGGCGCTGCGAAAAGATACCCGCGCAATCGACGACCCCGCGCTTCAAAAACACGAAAAGCTCGCAGTCATTCTCGGGACAGAAGGAGACGGTCTCGCAGAGCGCACGATCAACGCGTGTGACGACACGGTAAAAATCCCCATGTCACACGGCGTAGACAGCCTGAATGTAGCCGCGGCAGGCGCGGTCGCGTTCTGGTGCCTGGGCAGATCCTGAAATTCTTTTCTGTCTCGTGGACAAATGGTATTCATAATATATGCGATTTGGTATATTTTTGCTTGACAAGAACGCATGGCTGTGGTAATTTAATATAGCTGTCAGGCAGTTCTGATGACGCCTGATCAAAGGGGATTGGTCAAATGGTATGACAGGAGTCTCCAAAACTCTTAGCGGGAGTTCGATTCTCTCATCCCCTGTAAAAAACCTGCCTGAGGCAGGTTTTTTAATGCAATCCACAATAATTGTCAATTCTCCGGTTTCTTTTCTCTAAAAAATCAAGTTCCCGCCTGATAAAACGAAGATATTCATCTACAGTGCCCGGAATGGGATCACTTTCAAATAGTGGTAATGAATCATCCCACAGGTATACCTGCTGATAATCAGCC
>JAFVEX010000139.1 GCA_017475785.1 Eubacterium sp.
CACACTTCTGAGGAATGCGTCTTCTTCAAACGCCTGAACCGACTCCCGCAGCGTAGCCGGCAGAAGACCTGTCCTGAACCCCTCTTCCGGCAGTTCTCTGCCGCGTTCGATTCCTTCCATGCCGGCTGCCACGGCCATGGCAATTGTCAGATACGGATTGGCCGCACCGTCCGGCAGCTTCCATTCAATCTGCACCTTTCCGCTCTCATCCCGGAGCAGTCTGACCGGCGCGTAATAGTCGGAAGCTGACCAGAACAGCTCTGTCGGCGCATGGAAATTCTCCTTCAGCCGCTTATAGGAATTGATCAGCGGGTTGGAAAATGCTGCAATGCCCCGCTGGTGCTCCAGCAGACCGGCTGTAAACTGCGCGGCCTCCCGGCTGTACCAGTCCGGTGTCTTTCCGCCGGATTCCTCCCCCGGCGCCTTTGCAGCAGCTGTTCCCTGCGGTACATCCTGCAATGCAGCTTCCGTACCGGCTGCCGTTAACAGATCCTTTCCGTCTTTTGATGCAGTAATGCGGATCGACATCGCAGAACCCATGAGATCTGTACGCGGCTTCGGCATAAATGTTGCGTGCATGCCGTGCCGCTCTGCCACCATGCGGACCGTCGACCGGAATGTCACGATCTGGTCCGCGACACGGATTCCCTCGGCCTGGCGGAATTCCACCGCATGCTGGCCCGGCGAGTTCTCATGATAGGAGGACTCAATCTCGAAGCCCATTTCTTCAAGCGTCAGGATGACGTCGCGGCGCGCATTTTCCCCGCGATCCATCGGCGCCACATCAAGGTAACCCGCACACTCTCCTGTGTGCGTTGTCGGATTGCCGTTCTCATCATTGAGAAAAAGGAAAAACTCGCAGCGCGGATTCAGATCAAATGTATATCCCAGATCTGCCGCACGCTTCATGACGCTGCGCAGAATATACCGCGAGCTCTCCCGCAGCTGGTGCCCGTTTTCATCTGTCAGCCTGCAAAGAAAACGCGCAACCCTACCGTGAGACGGACGCCACGGCAGAATTGCAAACGTGTCCAGATCCGGCTCGAGATGAATCACATTGCGGCCGATGGCCTCCATCCCGCGGATATGAAAGCCGTCGATGCAGCATTTTCCGGCAAATGCCTTCGGAAGCTGTCCGGCTGTAATCGCAATATTTTTCAGATCCCCGAAAAAATCAACAAACTGCAGGCGGATAAATTTGATATCCTCTTCCCTGACAATCTGCATAATATCGTTTTCTGTATACGCTGCCATGCTGCTCCTCCTTATTATTTCCTGTTTATTTTTATCTCTTTTCAGACATTTTCCTTTCGTTCAACTCAGATGGGGGAGTCCCCCGCCTCTATAGGCGGTGGGTATTGTAACAAACTTGACTCAGTGGAGGGTTTCAATCCCCCATCTGAGTTGAGCCTCCGGCGGATCGCAGAGCTGCGCAAAGGAAGACGCACAAGTGCGTCGCGCAGCTCGCGCGCGATCAGAGATCGCGATTGAAACCCACCGCCTGGCGGTCTGCGCGTCTGAAGCGGGGACTGTTCCACTGCGGTCTGCCGCAGACACAACTTTCAGCATACATATAGATTCTCTTCTGAAGGCAGTGTCAGGAAATGCTCGTTCCCGCTTCACCTGTTTCTGCCCGCAGTGCCTGTTCCATCGTCGTGATGATTGCGCGCCGGCCGATGCCCGTCTCTACGAAATCTACGGCTGCCTCAACCTTCGGCAGCATGGACCGGAATTCAAAATGTCCCTCGCTGATATACTGCCGCGCTTCTTCTGTTGTCATATGAGAAAGCGCCTTTGCCTCCGGTTTTCCGAAGTGCAGCGAAACCTGCTCAACAGCTGTCGTAATCAGCAGCAGATCCGCGTTCACTTCCCGCGCAAGCAGACCTGCCGTCAGATCCTTTTCAATTACTGCTGCCGCGCCGCGCAGCTGTGTACCCTGCCGGATCACGGGAATTCCGCCGCCTCCGCACGCAAGCACAATCTGATCCTGATTCAGCAGTGCCCGGATCGCATCAATTTCTATAATGCTCTGTGGAATGGGCGAGGGAACAACGCGCATAAAGACGCCCGGCCGGATCTCTGCCGTCTGATTGCCGTTTCGCTCTTCTTCCTCTGCTTCCTCCCGGGACATCTGCTTTCCGACCTTCTTGGACGGCGCATAAAACTGCTCGTCATAAGGATCCGCCTGTACCTGCGTCAAAATTGTAGATACTGTCCTGCTGATCCCGTTCGCCGCCAGCTCCGCCTGAAGTGCATTCTGCAGATCGTAGCCGATCAGTCCCTGGCTCATTGCAGAACAGACCGCCAGCGGCGTCTTTGTGTACTGCTCCGGATAACGCCGCGCGAGATCCGACATTGCCGTATGAATCATCCCGACCTGCGGCGCATTGGAAAAAACAATCGCAATCTGATACCCCTTCCTGACAAACGCTGTGATC
>JAFVEX010000140.1 GCA_017475785.1 Eubacterium sp.
CGAATAGGCCGCACACCTACATCATCTTAGTGCGAAGTTCGATGGCATTTCCCGCGGAGTGTACAGAGAATATCATTGTCGGAGTGCGTATATAAAGAACAACACGATCCCGACAAACTTCAATTTGAAGGTGAGATAAATGAATGAAATTATGAATGTTAGCTACAACAGGGAACATGACGCCTGCGGAATCGGCGCGGTTGTGAACATCGACGGCAGGCGTGATCACCAGGTTCTGGATGACGCGCTGACGATTGTTGAAAAGCTGGATCATCGCGCCGGAAAGGATGCCAGCGGAAAGGTCGGCGACGGCGTCGGTATTCTGACACAGATCTCCCACACGTTCTTTAAAAAGGCGGCAGAAACCGCCGGGTTTGAGGTCGGAGAGGCAGGAGATTACGGCATTGCGATGTTTTTCCTGCCGCAGGACCGCCTGCGCAGAACATTTGCGACGCGCATGTTTGAGGTGATTGCCGAGAAGAACGGTCTGAAAATACTGGGCTGGAGAGAAGTGCCGGTGCATCCGGAGATACTGGGTGAGCGGGCGCGCGCCTGCATGCCGTATATCAGCCAGTGCTTCGTCGGGCGTCCCGATGACGCCGGGCGGGGACTTGATTTTGACAGGCGGCTGTATGTTCTGCGCCGTGAGTTTGAACAGAGCGCAGAGGGAGAGCCTGACACGCCGGATCATGATGCGGAAAAAAGAGCTGCGGCCGGGATGGCGCTTTCACATAAGAGTCGTGGTATTCCGTCTGCGGAGGAGGCTCCGTCCGGGAAGCAGGGATCTGACAGGATCGAGAGCACATACAGGAACACCTACATCTGCTCACTCTCTTCCAGAACCATTGTCTACAAAGGCATGTTTCTGGTAAAGCAGCTGCGGGCTTTTTATGAGGATTTGCAGAGCAGTGATTATGAAACTGCAATCGCTCTGGTGCACTCGCGTTTTTCGACGAATACGACGCCAAGCTGGGAGCGCGCGCATCCGTACCGGCTGATCGCCCACAATGGAGAGATCAACACGATCCGGGGCAATGCGGACCGTATGCTCGCGCGCGAGGAGACCATGTCCTCGCAGCTTCTGAGAGAGCAGGATACGCCGCTGAAAATCTTCCCGGTCATCAGCGCGACCGGATCGGATTCCGGCATGCTGGACAATACGCTGGAATTTATGTACATGAACGGTCTGGAGCTCCCGTTCTCCGTGATGACACTGATCCCGGAGCCATGGCGGCATGACCGCGACATGGATTCGCGGAAGAAGGATTTCTATCACTATTACGCGACGATGATGGAGCCCTGGGACGGTCCGGCCGCGATCATTTTTACAGACGGCGAGACACTGGGCGCGACGCTGGACCGCAACGGGCTGCGCCCGTCCCGCTACTATGTGACGGATGACCGGCGGCTGATTCTTGCGTCAGAGGTCGGTGTGCTGGATATTCCCCCGGAGCATATTCTGGAGAAACAGCGTCTGCAGCCTGGGAGAATCCTGCTTGTGGATACGGTCAAAGGAGAGATTGTTTCAGACGCGGCCTGCAAGGAGCGGTACGCAAACAGACAGCCATACGGGGAGTGGCTGGACCGTCACCTGAAGCATCTGTCGGAGCTGCCGATTCCGAACAGGAAAATCCCGGTGCACACACAGGAGCAGCGGGACGCGCTCTATAAGGCGTTCGGATATACCTATGAGGATATCAGAGAGATGATCCTCCCGATGGCGGAGACGGGAAAAGAGCCAATCGGGTCTATGGGGCATGATATCCCACTCGCGGCGCTCGCAGAGACTCACCAGAGCCTGTTTCACTATTTTAAGCAGCTCTTCGCGCAGGTGACCAATCCTCCCATCGACTCCCTTCGGGAGGAGATTGTGACGGACACATCTGTTTATATCGGTTCCGACGGAAATCTCCTGGAGGAGAAGAGCAGCAACTGCCAGGTGCTGGAGATCAGAAATCCGATCCTGACCGGCGTTGACCTGATCAAGATCCGCGCGCTGGATGAGCCGGGCTTTCACTCGGCGACGGTTTCTATGCTGTATTACCGAAACACATCACTGGAGCGCGCCGTCGAGCAGCTGATGATTAGCGTCGACCGGTCTGTGGCGGGCGGCGCCAATATTATTATTCTGTCAGATCGTGGTGTGGACGAAAACCATGTTGCTGTTCCATCCCTCCTTGCAGTTTCTGCAGTGGAACAGCATCTGGTCCGCACCAAAAAGCGGACGGCCGTGTCCCTGATTCTCGAGAGCGCGGAGCCAAGAGATGTACACCAGTGCGCGTGTCTGCTGGCATTTGGCGCGCGGGCGATCAATCCGTATCTGGCACATGAGTGCATCTCGGAGATGATTGATCAGGGCACGCTGGATAAAGACTATCATATTGCGATAAACGATTATAACCGGGCGCTGATTGACGGCGTTGTACATATTGCTTCCAAGATGGGAATCTCTACGATTCAGTCATACCAGTCCGCCAAAATATTCGAGGCGGTCGGCATTCGTAAGGATGTCATCGACCGGTATTTTACCGGTATCGAGAGCCGCGTCGGCGGCATTGGGCTCAAGGAGATCGGCGAGGGTGTCATGTACCGCCACGATCACGCATTTGACCCGCTGGGACTCGGTCTGGATACCGCGCTGGACAGCATGGGCTTCCACCGGCTCCGGAGCGGGCCGGATAAGGAAGACCACCTGTACAATCCGGAGACGATTATTTTGCTGCAGCAGGCAGTCCGGACAGGAGATTATGAAAAATTCCGCGCGTACACGGAGCGTGTGGACAATGAGCTGCCGCATACGCTGCGCGGGCTGATGCAGTTTGTGTCCCGGCAGGAACCGGTACCGCTTGAAGAGGTGGAACCGGCCAGTGAAATCGTGAAGCGGTTTAAGACCGGCGCGATGAGCTATGGCTCTCTGTCGCGCGAGGCGCATGAGACACTCGCTAAAGCCATGAACAGGATCGGCGGGAAGTCCAATACCGGCGAGGGAGGAGAGGCCAGAGACCGGTTCGGCACAGACTGCAATTCCAGGATTAAGCAGGTCGCATCAGGACGGTTTGGCGTCACAAGTGAGTACCTCCTGAGTGCTGACGAGATCCAGATCAAGATGGCGCAGGGGGCAAAGCCCGGTGAGGGCGGACATTTGCCAGGCAGAAAGGTGTATCCGTGGGTCGCAGCGACGCGGTGCTCGACGCCGGGTGTGTCGCTGATCTCTCCGCCGCCGCACCATGACATTTATTCGATCGAGGATCTCGCGCAGCTGATTTATGATCTGAAGAACGCAAACAGAAAAGCGCGTATCAATGTCAAGCTGGTGTCGGAGGCGGGCGTCGGAACGATCGCCTGCGGCGTCGCAAAGGCCGGCGCGCAGGTCATCCTGATTTCCGGCTATGACGGAGGTACCGGCGCGGCTCCGTTCTCGTCGATCCACGGCGCGGGTCTTCCGTGGGAGCTCGGCATCTCAGAAGCGCATCAGGCGCTGATCGAAAACGGGCTTCGCGGGCGCGTGTCGCTGGAGACGGACGGAAAGCTGATGAGCGGGCGCGACGTGGCCATTGCATGTCTGCTCGGCGCGGAAGAATTTGGATTTGCGACCGCGCCGCTGGTGTCGATCGGATGTATGATGATGCGTGTCTGCAGCAAGGACACCTGTCCTGTAGGCATTGCGACACAGAATGAGACGCTGCGGAAACGGTTCCGGGGGAAACCGGAATATGTCATCAATTTTATGATGTTCATCGCTGAGCAGCTGCGCGAAATCATGGCTTCGCTCGGATTTCGTACGGTAGAAGAGATGGTGGGCAGGACGGACTGTCTCAGTATGAAGGAAAAACAGTTTACTGCCCGCGCGCAGAGCATGGATCTGACAGGAATACTGAATGCGCAGTATGCACAAGCCATGCCGAGACACTTTGATCCCTCTCTGGCCTATGATTTTCATCTGGAGCGGGGCGTAGACGAGAAGACGCTGCTGCCGTGGCTTTACCGGAATGGGGAAGCAGGGGGTGAGCCCTGTGAGATCTCTATCCGGATTTCCTCGACAGACCGCGCGGTCGGTACGATCCTTGGATCAGAAGTCAGCCGTATATACGGAGATACCCTTCCGGACAACACCTACATTGTTCACTGCGAGGGCGGATGCGGGCAGTCCTTTGCCGCGTTTCTGCCGCATGGCATTACGATGGATGTCCGCGGGGACGCGAATGACGGCTTTGGGAAAGGGCTTTGCGGCGGCAGACTGGTTCTTCGCGCGCCAGAGGGAAGCCGCTTTGAAGCGGATCAGAATATCATTGCCGGCAACGTGGCGCTGTACGGCGCGACGTCCGGAACAGCCTATATTTCAGGAATTGCAGGAGAACGTTTCTGTGTCCGCAACTCCGGCGCGACAGCGGTGGCCGAGGGCTGCGGAGACCACGGCCTGGAGTATATGACAGGCGGCCGCGCCGTCATTCTCGGCCGCACCGGCAAGAACTTTGCGGCCGGCATGAGCGGAGGCGTCGCCTATGTACTCGATATGGAGCATGACCTGTACCGGAAAATGAACCGGGATATGGCGCCGCCGGAGGAGCTGCAGGATAAATACGATATCCAGGAACTGAAGGAAATCCTGCAGGATTACGCGGAGGCGACCGGGTCAAAGAAGGCCGCGGTGATCCTGAATGATTTTGACGCGTACAGACCGCATTTCAAGAAGATTGTTCCGGGCGAGTACCAGAAAATGATGGCCGCCATCGGAAGATTTGAGGAGCAGGGACTGTCGCATGAGAATGCGGTGTGGGAGGCATTTCACACGGTAGTGGAGTAATTGATGAGAATGGAGATATAGAATATGGGAAAGGCAACAGGTTTCCTGGAATATGAGAGGTGCGAGAACCGCTCCGCGGACGTGCAGTCACGTATTCAGAGCTTTGATGAGTTCAGGATCGGACTGGATGCGCCGGTGCGGCGGGAGCAGGGCGCCCGCTGCATGAACTGCGGCGTGCCGCTGTGTCAGTCCGCGATGCGTCTGTCTGGCATGGTGACCGGATGTCCCCTTCACAATCTGATTCCTGAGTGGAATGATGAGCTGTACCACGGACACGATGATCAGGCGCTGATCCGGCTGCTCAAGACGAACAATTTTCCGGAGTTCACGGGGCGTGTCTGTCCCGCGCTCTGCGAGAAAGCATGTATCTGCGGCCTGAATGGTGATCCGGTTACTGTGCACGACAATGAGCTGTTCATTATCGAGACTGCTTACGCGAAGGGACGCATGACGCCGGGGAAGCAGCGCAACAAAAGCGGCAAGAAGGTGGCGGTCGTCGGCAGCGGGCCGTCTGGTCTGGCTGTGGCGGATCAGCTCTGCCACAGAGGACATGATGTCACGGTGTTTGAGCGTGACGACCAGATCGGCGGGCTGCTGATGTACGGCATCCCAAATATGAAGCTGGACAAGCAGGTGATTTTGAGAAGGCGCCGTTTGATGGAGGCGGAAGGTGTGGTCTTCCAGACGGGTGTGGACGTCGGAAGAGACATTTCCGCAGAGGAGCTGCTTGCGCAGTTTGACGCGGTAGCGCTGTGTACGGGAGCGAAAAATCCGCGTCCGCTTCAGGCTGAAGGGATGGATGAACAGCTCAGGGGCGTCTATTTTGCAGTGGATTTTCTGAAGTCCGTCACGAAGCAGGTGGTAAGCGATAAATATGGACCGGCATACGGGAGCCCGGGTACGGTGGCTCAATATGCCGGCGATGGATCTGTAAAAGCGTTTGCGGCAGCTTCTGACCCGGATCAGGATTCTGCAGATCAGGCTGAAAAAGCCGGGAAAAAGAATGTCCGGGTGAATGGTCAGGACGCGCCGGTTAAAAACCCGGCAGCACTCGTAAAAGGAAAACACGTTGTTGTCCTGGGCGGCGGAGATACCGGCAATGACTGCGTCGGAACAGCCATCCGGCTCGGATGTAAATCTGTGACACAGCTTGAAATGATGCCGCAGCCGCCGGTGGTTCGCCTTGAGAGCAACCCATGGCCGGAGTGGCCTAAGACACTGAAGACCGATTACGGGCAGCAGGAGGCGATCGCTCTGTTCGGCGCAGATCCGCGAATCTATGAAACAACCGTGAAATCAGTTACAGGCAAGTCCGGTAAGCTGAAATCGATCGAGACGGTTCAGGTCGGCTTTGAAAACGGAAAGATTGTGTTCCGGGAAGGCACAGAGAAGAAAATGCCCTGTGATCTTCTGCTGATCGCGGCGGGGTTTATCGGATGTCAGCCGTACACCGCTGAGGCGTTTGGCGTGAAGCTGACGCAGCGCGGCACAGCACAGACACCTGAGGGCAGCTATCGGACTGCGACGGAAAAAGTATTTACCGCGGGAGATATGCACCGGGGGCAGTCTCTGGTTGTCTGGGCAATCACAGAGGGGCGCGCCTGCGCGCAGGAGATTGACCGGTACCTGATGGGGTATACGGATATGGACGCCTGAGTGGTGAAATGATCCATCGCCGATACCCTCTGATTTAATAATATTAAATTGATATATCATGAACTAAAATAAAACATATTGACATTTCAAAGAAACTATATTAAGATAACACAAGAGCAAACAAAGACGTTTGGAGGGATCAAAACCGATCGTCGTTGTTTGCTTTTTCTTTTGCGGATTGCGAAACTTGAGAAACAATGCATTGAACCGGCAAATCGTAAACAGTAAGGAACTGGGCAGAAATAACTTGGTCAGTTTTGTGACAGTTCCTGAGGAACACTGATTAAATCAGCGTTTCCATAAGTGCAGGAGAACTGCCCAGAGGAGAAAAATGCTTGAACAGTCAGATTTCCGGAAGCGTCAGTCTTTACAGGACGCGCAGGGAGAATCAGGACAACGAGGGATCCGGATACATCATGGACTCCGCGAAGAATGCGGCGTGTTTGGTGTGTATGACAGGGACGGAGGCAATGTGGCGCCCATGGTCTGTTACGGGCTTTCTGCGCTGCAGCACAGAGGGCAGGAATCCTGCGGCATCGCAGTGTCAGATACTGCTGGATCCCGAGAGAACATCCAGCAGTACAAGGATCTGGGGCTGGTCAGCGAAGTGTTTACCAGAAGGCGGCTGGGCGAGCTGCATGGAAATCTGGCGGTCGGCCATGTGCGGTATTCCACGACGGGTGCTTCGACCAGAGAAAATGCGCAGCCGCTTGTCCTGAACTACATCAAGGGAACCTTCGCACTGTGCCACAACGGTAATCTGGTCAATGCAGCCGCCCTCAGACAAGAACTCGCGTACAGCGGGGCGATCTTCCACACGACCACGGATTCTGAGCTGATCGCTTATCTGATCGCCCGGGAGCGCGTCAGGGCAGGCAGTATCGAAGCGGCGCTTTCATCTGCGGCCAAAAAGCTTTCCGGCGGTTATTCACTGGTGCTGAAAAGCCCGCGCAAGCTGATCGCCATGCGCGATCCTCTGGGGATCAAACCTCTGTGCTTCGGAATGGCCGGAAACTGCTGTGTCGTTGCTTCAGAGAGCTGTGCGCTGGATGTGGTCGGAGCAAAGAAGGTCAGGGATATCCTCCCTGGAGAAATCCTGATCGTCACACAGGACCAGATCTGCTCAGACAGAAGCATGGTACAGCAGAAGCACGCGAAATGTGTATTTGAATACATTTATTTTGCGCGGCTGGACAGCTGTATTGACGGAATCAATGTGCTGGACGCGCGTATACGGGCAGGGAGGATTCTCGCGCGGGAATCACCTGCGCAGGCTGATCTTGTGACGGGCGTCCCCGATTCCGGACTGACCGCCGCCCGCGGATACGCGATGGAGGCAGGGCTGCCTTTCGAAACAGCGTTTTACAAAAACAGTTACATCGGAAGAACCTTCATCAAACCGACACAGGAGGAACGAGTACAGGGCGTGCAGCTGAAGCTTTCGGTTCTCGAACAGGTCGTCCGGGGAAAGCGGATTGTTCTGGTGGACGATTCGATCGTCAGGGGCACAACCATCGCGGGACTGATCCGGATGCTGCGAAAGGCCGGGGCAAAAGCGGTTCACGTGCGAATCAGCGCGCCGCCGTTCCTGTATCCATGCTTTTACGGGACGGACGTGCCGTCCAATGAGCAGCTGATCGCGTCATCGCATTCTGCTGAGGAGATCTGCTCGATCATTGGTGCGGATTCACTCGCCTATCTCGGCGTTTCCCAACTTCCGGAGATGGCAGGCAGAGAGGATCTTTGCGCAGCGTGCTTTGACGGAAACTATCCGACAGATCTGCAGATCGCAGGCAGACCGGCATTGGAGTGAGGGCTTCTGATCCGGAAAAAAGGCTCCAGTACACTTTAATCGCAAAGACCTTGTAAGGAACTGAGCAGTTACACGACAATGAAATATCACGGAGAATTCTGACAGAAAACTCCGTGCATCAACATATGGCAAGGGCGCCGCGCCGGGACACCATTCCCCCGATGACGGCGCCCGAACCATGTAAAGATTTAAAGATTGCTGTAAACCACAGATAAAATGAGGAGGATCATTATGACACAGGAAATTTTGAACGCGATTAACGGAGAGGTGTATGGCGTCTGGTTTCTGATCGGCGCTGCGCTGGTGTTCTGGATGCAGGCCGGCTTCGCCATGGTGGAGGCTGGATTCACCAGAGCGAAAAACACTGGAAACATTCTTATGAAAAACCTGATGGATTTCTGCATCGGAACCGTCATGTTCATCCTGATCGGCTTCGGACTGTTTCTTGGGGAAGATCTGATCGGCCTGATCGGAAAGCCCGGGTTTGATATTTTTACTGGATACGCCACATTTGACTGGTCAAACTTTGTGTTTAACCTGGTATTCTGCGCTACCACCGCGACGATCGTGTCCGGATCCATGGCAGAGCGCACAAAATTCTTGTCTTACTGCGCTTATTCGGCAGTGATTTCGGCGATCATCTATCCGGTCGAGGCGCACTGGACCTGGGGCGGCGGATGGCTCGCGCAGATGGGATTCCACGATTTTGCCGGCTCAAACTGCATCCACATGGTGGGCGGGGTCTGTGCCCTGATCGGCGCGTATATCGTCGGTCCGCGCATTGGTAAATTTTCAAAGGATAAGGCCGGGAAGATCACAAAAGTCAACGCGTTTCCGGGACACAACCTTCCGATCGGATGCCTGGGCGTATTTATTCTGTGGCTCGGCTGGTACGGATTTAACGGCGCGGCAGCGGTTTCCGTAGAGGAGCTGGGGTCAATTTTTGTGACAACGACCATTGCGCCGGCAGTCGCGACGGTTGTGTGCATGATTTTTACCTGGGTTCGCTACGGAAAACCGGATGTTTCGATGTGCCTCAACGCATCTCTGGCAGGCCTGGTCGCGATTACGGCGCCCTGTGACGTGTGTGACGCTTTTGGCGCCATTGTGATTGGAGCGGTAGCAGGCGTGCTGGTTGTATTTGGCGTCTGGCTCCTCGATAATAAGCTGCGGGTCGACGATCCTGTCGGCGCAGTAGCAGTCCACTGCATGAATGGTATCTGGGGCACCATCGCAGTCGGCTTGTTTGCTACGGAGAGCGCGCCGGCATTTGCCAGAGGGATTGGCGACGGCGTTTCGTTTGGCGCGAACCAGATCGCGGGCGAAGGCTTGTTTTACGGCGGCGGCCTGAAGCAGATGGGTATTCAGCTTGTCGGACTGTTTTCGACTATGGCGTGGACAGCAATTACGATCACAATCGCGTTTCTGGTCATCCGCGCGCTGCTCGGTCTGCGCGTGACAGAGGAAGAAGAAATACTCGGCCTCGACCGCACGGAGCACGGACTTCCGTCCGCGTATGCCGGATTCAACATCATCGATATGTCTACGGGAATGGAGATCAATGAAAACACAGATCTCGGTGAGAGTGATTACGCTGCGGCCAGCCAGCTCAAGAAGGACGCGGCCATCCCGGTCGTCCGGACTGAGTATGTCGGAAATACGGCCGGAATGTACAAGGTTTCTATTATCGCGAATCACTCGAGGTATGAGATCCTGAGGGAGGCGCTCAACGACCTTGGCGTGACCGGTATGACAGTGACGCAGGTCATGGGCTGCGGCATCCAGCACGGCGCCGGAGAGCGGTACCGCGGCGTCGAGCTTGACGCGAATATACTGCCGAAGATGAAGGTAGAGGTCATTGTGGGTAATATCCCGGTCGATCATGTCATCGAGACAGCGAAGAAAGCGCTGTACACCGGCCATATCGGCGACGGCAAGATCTTTGTCTACGACGTCCGGCGCGTCATCAAAGTCCGCACAGGGGAAGAAGACCTCGCCGCGCTTAAAGATGTGGAGTAAGTATGTAAGAAAAGAGGGGCTATATATCAATTAATAATAGCAGCGATATTAAATATTTACAAAACACATATCATGCGCTAAAATCAGTTCATGTATGGGATTGGTTGAGGTGACAAGGGCGTCAGTTTGGGGCTCCTGCCACCTCATTTTTATATGGCAGGAAGGTACTCTGCCCGGGACTCTGCTTATCAGGAGCGCCGGATCATCGAAAGCTGGAACATCGAAAGCTGGATCATCGAAAGCTGGATCATCAAAAGACGGATCATTATCAGAGGATCAACCAAATGGATGGATATTTAATTCTGGAAGATGGGACAACGTATCATGGAACTGCGATTGGCGCGGCTCGTGAGGTAATAACGGAAATTGTGTTCAACACGTCGATGACGGGGTATCTGGAGGTTCTGACAGACCCTTCTTATGCAGGGCAGGCGGTTGTGATGACATACCCGCTGATCGGCAATTATGGAATCAACAGGGCGGATATGGAGTCCGGCCGCGCCTGGCCGGATGCTTTTCTGGTGCGGGAGATCGCGCAGATCCCCAGCAGCTGGCGCTCCGAGAATACGATTCAGAATTTCCTGCGCCAGCAGGGGATTCCGGGGATTGCCGGGCTGGATACCAGGGCGCTGACGAAGCACCTGCGCAGCAAAGGCACGATGAACGGATGCATCACGACCAGAATCTGTGCCAGTGATACAGAAAAGGAGATCCTTCTGGAGCGGATCAGGTCTTATAGGGTCAGCGGGGCAGTGATGAGGACAACCGCAGAGGTGGCCTATGAGGTGCCTTGGGAAGAAGCCAGAGAGGCAGGCGGGGAGGCAGCAAGAGAGGCAGACAGGGAGGCAGCCAGAGAGGCAGCCAGAGAGGCAGCCAGGGAGGCAGCCAGAGGGGCAGACAGGGAGGCAGCCAGAGAGGCAGGCGGGGAACGTGCTTCAGATCCTCTTTCGGACCGCAAGGCGGCGAGGGGGTTCGATAAACATGGCGGAATCGGAGGAAGGGGAAGTGATGCTGTGTCACAAAAGCGTATCGCCCTTCTTGATGTCGGGGCAAAACGCAGCATCATTCGGAAGCTTCAGAGAAGCGGGTGCGCGGTTACCGTGTTTCCGGCTGACACGCCAGCGGAGAAGATCCTTTCGGGTCATCCGGACGGAATTTTGATTTCCAACGGGCCGGGCGATCCCAAAGAGAATACGGAGCTGATCCGGCAGATAAGCATTCTGGCAGACTCAGGCGTGCCGATATTTGCGATTTGCCTGGGGCACCAGCTGATGGCGCTGGCAATGGGCGCAGATACATACAAGCTGAAGTACGGGCACCGGGGCGGCAATCATCCGGTAAAAGACCTGGCCACAGGGCGCGTGTATATAACATCTCAGAATCACGGGTATGCCGTCGATCCAGACAGTATGGATCCGGCTGTCGCGGAAGAAGCATTCCGGAATGTGAACGACGGCACGAATGAAGGATGGCGCTATAAAGGCAGGCCGATTCTGACGGTGCAGTATCACCCCGAGGCAAGTCCGGGGCCAAACGACTCCGGATACCTGTTCGGGGAATTCCTGAACATGATGGAAAATACGCGGCTGCCCGAAGACAGGCAGGTTTGGAACCGCAGCGGGTTATGTGGACGATAAGGGTTATAGAAGAACAGAAAGGATAACCAGATATGCGTGACTGCAGCATTCAGAAGATACTCGTAATCGGATCCGGGCCGATCGTGATCGGACAGGCGGCGGAATTTGATTATGCGGGCACGCAGGCCTGCCGCGCCATCCGTGAGGAGGGTGTGGAAGTGGTGCTGCTGAATTCCAATCCGGCGACGATTATGACGGACAAGGACATCGCAGATCATGTGTATATTGAACCGCTGACGCCAGAAGTGCTGAAGAAGCTGATCCTGCTGGAAAAGCCGGACGCCGTGCTGCCGACACTGGGCGGCCAGGCGGGGCTGAACCTGGCGATGGCATTGGAGGAAGAAGGCTTTCTGGAGAAGAACCATGTGCGGCTTGCGGGGACGACCGCGCAGACGATCCGCAAAGCAGAGGATCGTCTTCTGTTTAAGGAGACGATGGAGAAAATCGGTGAACCCGTGGCTGCCTCAGAGGTCGTGCACACAGTCGAAGAAGGACTCCGGGCAGCGGATGAGATCGGATATCCGGTCGTGCTGCGTCCTGCCTACACGCTTGGCGGTTCTGGCGGGGGCATTGCAGAGAACGAGGCCGTCTGCAGAGAAATCCTTGAGAATGGTCTGCGCCTTTCCCGCGTGCAGGAGGTTCTTGTGGAGCGGTCCATCGCAGGCTGGAAGGAAATAGAATATGAGGTGATGCGGGACGCGGCAGGAAACGTAATCACCGTCTGCAATATGGAAAATCTTGATCCTGTGGGAATTCATACGGGAGATTCGATCGTCGTGGCTCCTTCGCAGACTTTAACTGATAAGGAATACCAGATGCTGCGAACCTCCGCACTCTCGATTATTTCAGAGCTGGAGATTACCGGCGGGTGTAATGTGCAGTTTGCGCTGAATCCCCGGAGCTACGAGTACTGTGTGATTGAGGTGAATCCACGCGTCTCCAGATCGTCGGCGCTGGCCTCAAAAGCGACAGGATATCCAATTGCCCGCGTGGCGGCCAAGATCGCGCTGGGATACACACTGGATGAAATCAGGAACGTAGTCACAGGAAAGACCTGCGCCTGCTTTGAGCCGATGCTGGATTACTGCGTTGTCAAGATGCCCAGGCTCCCGTTCGATAAATTTACGACGGCGGAGCACCGGCTCGGCACCCAGATGAAGGCGACCGGAGAGGTCATGGCAATCTGCGGCAGCTTTGAGGGGGCGCTGATGAAAGCGATCCGCTCACTTGAACAGCATGTTGACAGCCTTCTTTCCTACGATTACTCCGGGCTGGATGACGCGGAGCTGAGGAAAGCGCTGCGGCAGGTGGATGACCGGAGGATCTGGGTTATCGCAGAGGCGCTGCGGCGCGGCTGCAGCACACTGGAGCTGCACAGACTGACACAGATCGATCTCTGGTTTATCGGGAAACTGAGCCATCTGGTGGAGATGGAGCAGCGCCTGCAGAATGAGCCGCTTGTGCTGGAGTATCACATGAATCACACAGGCGCGGCGCCTGACGCGCAGGCTGATGTCAGCGGCGGGACAGATACCGGCAGTCAGGATCACTATGTGCAGAGACACGTTAATTATCCGCTTCTTTTGAGGGCAAAGCAGCTCGGCTTTCCGGACGCTGTGATCGGACGGCTTGCCGGAATGGAGGAGCAGCAAATCCGCAGGATCCGCAGGCATGCTGGAATCGAAGCTGCTTTCAATATGGTGGACACCTGCGCGGCGGAGTTTGACGCGGAGACCCCGTATTTTTACTCCGGCTACGGCGTGCAGGACGAGGCGCGGCACCTGATCGACAGGGAGAATCCAGATGAGATTGACGGGGAGAATCCAGATGTCAACCAGAATGAGAGTCAGGTTGTGAATCAGACTGAACATGGTTCCATGATGCCTTCCCGCAGAATGAATTTCCGGGAAGAACCCCGCCGGAAGAAAGTTCTCATACTTGGCTCCGGACCCATCAGAATCGGGCAGGGAATTGAATTCGACTTCTGCTCTGTCCATGCGGCATGGGCCTTTAAAAGGGAAGGCTGGGAGACCATTATTATCAACAACAACCCCGAAACCGTCTCGACAGATTTTGATATCTCGGACAGGCTTTATTTTGAGCCGCTGACACCGGAAGACGTCAGAAATGTAGTGGAACTGGAGCACCCGGACGGCGCCGTCGTCCAGTTCGGCGGGCAGACAGCCATCAAGCTGACGGAATCTCTGATGGAGATGGGGGTGCCTGTTCTGGGAACGCAGCCGGACGATGTTGACGCCGCAGAGGACAGAGAGCGGTTTGATAAAATCCTGCAGGAGACAGGCATACGCCGTCCTGCCGGCCGCACCGTCTACACAGCCAAAGAGGCAAAAGCGGCCGCCGCGGAGCTGGGATATCCGGTGCTTGTCCGCCCTTCATACGTTCTGGGCGGCCAGGGTATGCGGATTGCCATCAGTGATGATGACATCGATGCGTTTATCGGCGCAATTAACCAGATCACACAGGAACATCCGATTCTGGTGGATCAGTACATACAGGGAAAGGAACTGGAGGTAGACGCTATCTGTGACGGAACCGACATCCTGATTCCGGGGATCATGGAGCACATAGAGCGGACAGGCATTCACTCCGGCGATTCGATTTCGGTATACCCGCCCCGCGATTTGCCGGACGGCGTCAGGGAAACCATGATCGACTACACGAGGCGTCTGGCGGCAGCACTGCATGTAAAAGGAATGATCAACATCCAGTTTATCGCCGCCGGGGAGGAGGTTTACATCATCGAAGTCAATCCAAGATCGTCCAGAACCGTTCCATACATTTCTAAAGTTACGGGTATCCCTGTCATTCCGCTGGCTGCCGGCGTGATCTGCGGCCATACGATCAGGGAGATGGGATACGAGCCCGGGCTGCAGACGGAGGCACGGCACTTTGCCATCAAAATGCCTGTGTTCTCTTTTGAAAAAATTAAAGGGGCGGATATCGCGCTTGGTCCAGAAATGAAATCAACCGGCGAGTGCCTGGGGGTATCAGAAAAGTTCCATGAGGCACTGTATAAGGCATTCCAGGGTGCCGGCGTGCGTCTGCCGAAATATAAAAATATGGTCGTGACCGTCTGTGATGAGGAGAAGCAGGAAATCATCCCGATTGCCGGCCGGTTTGCCTCGTTGGGCTATCGAATCTTCGCGACGCAAGGCACCTTTCAGGCGCTGCAGGAGGGCGGCGTGCCCTGTCTGCAGGTGCGGAAGGCCGAACAGGAGTCACCGAACATCCTGGATCTTGTGCTTGGACACGAGCTGGACCTCGTGATAGACATCCCAAATGAAGGGGCGCAGGCGTCGCGGGATGGATTTGCGATCCGGCGGGTTGCTGTGGAAACCGGGGTAAATGTAATTACAGCAGTTGATACGGCCGGGGCGCTGGTGACATCGCTGGAAAACGCGGAAGAGGATATGAGCCTGACGGATATAGCTTCAATCAGCGTAACAGCATGACAGAGGGAGATCAAAATGGGTAAGAAACGAATGGTGATAGCGCTTGGACACAAGGATCTTGGATTCAATCTGCCTGAACAGTATCAGGCGGTGCGAAAAACAGCTGCCATGATCGGCAGGTTTGCGCAGGATGGATATCAGATCGCGATTGTGTTTTCGAACGCGCCGCAGGTGGGCATGATTCACACAGCCATGTCGGATCTCGCCGCAAATTATCCGAAGCAGTATACAAAGACACCGCTGGCTGTCTGTTCGGCCATGAGCCAGGGTCTCATCGGGTATGATCTGCAGAACGCGATCTACACGGAGATTGTGTCTCTCGGAATGTACCGCACAGTTTCTACCATTCTGACGCAGGTGCAGGTGGATCCATATGATGAGCACTTTTACGCGCCCTCCAAAAAGGTCGGAAAACGCATGACGGAGCTGGAGGCAATGGAGGAACAGAGAAGGGGTAATCAGGTGACCGAAGTCTCCCCGGGGGAGTATATGCGGGTCGTGCCGTCGCCGCTTCCTTGTGCGATTGTTGAAATTGACGCGATCAGAGCACTGCTCAGTCAAAATCAGATCGTAATTGCGGCAGGCGGAGGAGGTATTCCGGTAATCCGCCGGGGCGCGGAGCTGAAAGGATCTGCGGCTGTCATTGAAAAGGATCTGACAGCAGGGCTCCTGGCGCGCGAGATTGACGCGGATCTGCTGCTGATCACAACGGCAGTGGAGCAGGTCTCACTGCATTTCGGGAAGCCCTCTGAGGAAAAGATCCGTCATATGACGACAGATGAGGCACGCAGATACATCGAAGAGGGGCAGTTTGAATTCCGCTCCATGCTGCCGAAGGTACAGGCCGCTGTTGATTTTGTTGAGGCGGGCTGCGGGCGGCGCGCAATTATCACGACAATGGAGCAGGCCATAAGGGCTGTGGCGGGAGACGCAGGGACAACAATCAGTGCGAGTGCAGTGTGACAGAGAACCGTCCCCTGTCATCCAGCGATCAGCTTGTAAAAATGAAAGATGAGGATCTGTTATGAAACCATATACAAAAGATGAAATCAGGCAGATGATCCGCGAGGAGGATGTAAAATTTATCAGGCTCCAGTTTGTGGACTTTTTCGGAGAATTGAAGAATATCGCCGTGACAGCCGGGCAGCTGGAGAAGGCGCTGGCGGGAAAGTGCAGGGTCGACGCGTTTCACGTCCGCGGGATGCAGAGCCTCGGCATTCACTCGATTTATCTGGAGCCGGATTTGGATACCTTTGCGATTTTGCCGTGGCGGCCGCAGCACGGGCGGGTTGCCCGCTTTCTGTGCCGCCTGATGGACGGAAACGGCCATCAGATCAGAGAGAGTTCCCGCTATATCCTGCGAAGCGTTATGAAACGTGCCGCCGACAAAGGCTATGCGTTTGACCTGAACCCGAGCTGCGAATTTTTTCTGTTTCAGAATGACGAGGCCGGAAAACCGACGACGCACACGGGGGAATGTGCCGGTTATCTGGACCTTGCCCCGATGGATAAGGGGGAAAACGCCCGCAGGGACGTGATCCTGACACTGGAGGAGATGGGCTTTGAAATTGAGTCCTCCCATCACGAAAATTCGCCCGGCCAGCACGCGGTGGATTTTCGCCAGGCAGAAGGAATCCGTGTGGCGGATCAGATTCTGACGTTCAGGGCTACCATTCGAATGGTCGCGGAGCGGCACGGACTTCACGCGACATTTATGCCGAAGCCGCGCACGGATCTGATGGGATCGGCGATGTCTTTTGGCATCACCGCGTCGAAGGACGGCAAGGATATCTTCACTGCGCCGGACGCTGCTGCCAGAACCGCCGCGGCAGTGCAGGAACAGCCGGACCGGGCAGACACCGATGCGTACGGAAGCTGGTACAGCAAGGAGGCGGAAAGCTTTGTCGCCGGGCTGATGGAACATCAGCGGGGGATCGCGGCGTTTTCGAATCCTATCGTCAACTCCTACAAGCGCCTGAAATCTCATTTTCACGCGCCGACAGAGCTGTTCTGGTCCACGGAAGATTATTTTGCCCCAGTCAGGGTTCTGCGGGAAGACAGCGGGGCGGTCAGGGTCGAGTGGAAGCTTCCTGACGGCGCGGCAAATCCGTATCTGACCATCGCGATGGCGGTGGCGGCCGGGCTGGATGGAATCGAGAGAAATGCGAGGCCGCGCCCGGAAAACAGCAAGGAAGGCGCGCTCCCCGCGACCCTCAGGGAATCTATTCAGGCGTTTGAAGAAGACACCTTTCTGAGAAGCGTTTGCGGAGAAGCGTATGCCCGGATGTATATCCATGAAAAAATGAAGGAATGGGAGCGGTATTCCAAAGAGGTCACTGACTGGGAAATCAGAGAATACCTGCAGTGGATCTGACAGACAGGAGGGTAACATGGGAATGATTCTCATAGCCTTTCCTGCCGGCAGACAGAAGATGGCTGACCGCATCGGAGAATTGCTGATCAGCCGCGGGTTCCGGGACACATTGTTTGTGAAAACGGGGTCGGAGGCTCTGCGCAAGATGAGCAGGCTTGCGGGCGGAATTCTGATATGTTCCAGGCAGCTGCCGGATATGCATTACACGGAGCTGCTGGACTATATGCCCCCGCATTTTGAAATGCTGCTGCTGGACGGCGGTCCGCCCGGCAGACAGATCTACGCGGACAATATTGTCATTTTGCAAATGCCCGTGAAAGTGCACGAACTGATTGAAACTGTCCGTATTATGGACCGGGCAGGCGCTGCGCACAGAGCGGAGCGGTTTTTATCCGAATCGGGAAGAAACAGGGATCCCAGAGATGAAAACTACATCCGGAACGCAAAAGAGGTGTTGAGGTACCGCAGGCATATGTCAGAGGAAGAAGCGCACAGGTATCTTCAGAAAACAAGTATGGACAGCGGAAGGAGTCTGGCGGACACTGCGCAGATGGTATTGCTGATGGCTGTAATGGAATAAGGAAAGAGGCAGGAAGAGGAGATGGCAGCAAAATATATATTTGTAACCGGAGGCGTCGTTTCGGGTCTGGGGAAGGGAATCACCGCGGCCTCGCTGGGGCGGCTGCTTAAGGCGCGCGGATACCGCGTGACCATGCAGAAACTGGATCCATATTTGAACATTGATCCCGGGACAATGAATCCGATCCAGCACGGAGAAGTATTTGTCACGGATGACGGCACAGAGACCGATCTGGATCTCGGCCACTACGAGCGGTTTATCGATGAAAATCTGGACTGTAATTCTAATGTGACGACCGGGAAAATATATGAGGCAGTGCTGCAGAAGGAGCGTGAGGGCGCGTACGGCGGCGGCACGGTACAGGTAATCCCGCACATCACAAATGAGATCATCAGCCGTTTTTATAAAGATAATAAAAAAACAGACGCGCCAGAACGCACGGATATTGCCATGATCGAGGTCGGCGGCACCGTCGGTGATATCGAATCACAGCCATATCTGGAAGCGATCCGGCAATTCCAGCACAAATACGGGCACGAAAATGTGATGCTGATTCTGGTGTCGCTTGTGCCGTATCTGAAGTGTTCTCAGGAATTAAAAACGAAGCCGACACAGGCTGCGGTTAAGACCATGCAGGGCATGGGGCTGCAGCCTGACGTGATCGTGTGCCGGACGGAGACAGAGCTTCCGGAGGATGTCCGGGATAAAATCGCGCTTTTTTGTAATGTGGACAGGAGATTTGTTCTGGAGAACCGGGATCTTGACTATCTGTATGAGGCACCGCTCGCGCTGGAAAAAGAGCACCTCGCGGAGGCGGCCTGTGAGATCCTGCAGCTCCCGTGCCCGGAACCGGATCTGTGTGACTGGATTCAAATGGTGGACGCGCTGCGGCACCCGGAGGGGACGGTGCGCATCGCGCTGGTTGGCAAATATACCAGGCTCCATGACGCGTACCTGAGCGTCGCGGAAGCGTTAAAGCACGGCGGGACAGCGAACCGGGTGGAGGTACAGATCGACTGGATTGAGGCGGAGGATGTGACAGAAGAAACGGCAGGGGCACTGCTTTCCGGCTCCGACGGCATCATTGTGCCGGGCGGATTTGGCGAGCGGGGCATTCCGGGGATCATTCGCGCGATCCAGTACGCCCGGGAGAACAGGGTGCCGTTTCTCGGCATCTGTCTGGGCATGCAGCTTGCCTGCATCGAGTACGCCCGCCATGTGGCCGGACTGCCTCTCGCGGATTCTGTCGAATTCGCGCCGGAGACGCCGGATCCCGTGATTCATCTGCTGCCGGATCAGACGGGCGAAATGCCGCTGGGCGGAACCCTCCGCCTGGGAAGCTGCCCGTGCGTGCTCGCGGAGGATTCGCTGCTGCACAGCCTGTATGGGCGTACAGAAGTGACAGAGCGTCACCGGCACCGTTACGAGGTCAACAATGCTTACCGGGATATTCTGCAGGAGAGGGGGCTGCGGTTCAGCGGCACATCGCCGGACGGCAGGATCGCGGAAATGATGGAGCTGCCGGGACATCCGTTTTTTGCAGCGACACAGGCACATCCCGAATTCAAATCCCGCCCGAACCGGCCGCATCCACTGTTTGACGGACTCATTCGCGCAGCAAAGGAAATAAAAAGCTGCCGCTTCATTTGAAGCGGCAGCTTATTTATTAAGCAGGGCTACAAGGATTCGAACCTTGAAGAATACAACAAAAAAGCCTTTAAAATCAACGTTTCTTGGAGTTCGTGTCAACTTTTGTGTCAACTTTTTGCCTCAAAGAGCTTCTGAATGGCGCTGCTCATCTTATCGGAAGTGCCGTCTGATAATCCGTACCTGTATACTCGTTTCATTGTATGATCTGTTTTCCAACCTCCTAACGCCATGATTTCTTCATCCGTCAATCCCTGTTGATGCATATATGCAGCGAAGTAGTGCCGGAGGTCGTGGAATCGGAAGATCGGAAGATCGTTTCTCTGAAGGAACTTTCGGAAAGAACCAGTCAGTGTCTGAGGCTGACACCGAACGACATACCCCTGTCGCGCTATCTTGCCTGCCAGATCGGGACTGATCGGAACGATGCGGTCAGATTGTTGATTCTTCGGCGCCTTATCGATTCGCTGACCTTTACCGAGATAAACGGCGGACTTGCGGACGTGTACGGTGTTGCCGTCAAAGTCTTCCGGGTAACGCAGTGCGCATATCTCGCCACGTCTCAGGCCATGCACGCCGAGCAGGATCGGGATTTCCAGCGCAGTGCCTTCGGATGCTGTAAGGACTTGCCTGATTTCGTCTGTCGTTGGTTCGTGAAGATCCTGCCTTGTGTTCTCTGGCAGTGTTACCTTTGGCAAGGTGTAACCATTTGACGACATGACAGCGGTGATAAGACCATATATATTGCGAACATATTTCGGGCGCTTCCCCGCCATTACAAGCGTGTTGATGACAGATTGTAAGTTCTGGGCGTTAACATCTGCCGTCCTGAGCGCACAGAAGGCAGCACAGCGTGATTTGAGGACACGAAGGTTATCTTCATAGGTCTTGATGGTATAAGGGCTCAAAACGGCCTTTTTGAGGGCAATGTAGGCATTTGCGGATGCTTCAAAGGTAGCAAAATCTTCCTGCTGGTACTCACGGTGAGTATCTGCATACTCCGCTGCGATCCGCTTCAGGCGGGTTTTGTCAGAATCCGTGAAGGACTTCCAGTGCTTCTTGCCATCCTGATCTTTTCCGAGATAGATGCGGCAGCGGTATGTGCCGGATGGAAGTTTTTCGATTTTCATGATGCCACCTCCGTTGAATTGCGCTCCGGAGGGTGGTATAATGCAAGGAGTTCTGATCCTTCCATAGGTTACCACCTTGGGAGCTGCCGCTCATCCTGTTGGCGCAGGGTGGGCGGTTTTGTTATAAATAAAAAGAGCTGACATAAGAAAAGGTATTACCCTCTTCCGTTTCCCCATTGTGAGTTCAATCCATCGATATGTTCAAATAAAGAATCTTTGATTGTTGACCACATAGGATCAGAATCGCTGTTCTCATAAAAACCTCCTAAAAACAAGTAAGGCCATAGGTATCGGCATCTCCCGTATCATGGGAAGCCTAGCACCTACAGCCTGTTCATAGTACAATAATACGAAAATGGCCGTAAAAATGCAAGAGACTATGTTATTATTCACACAAATTTAATCAAAAAGGTAAACCGCTATCTACGACACCCCATCCATTTCCCGGAGGTCTGACTCTTGCTATTACGCCTGTCAAGGATTGATGTCAAAATATTGTAATGTGCTAAACTTCATCAGTTTGATGCTACGAGGGTTATCGGCTTTCAATAGTCCGCGCTTATACTGGCGCAAATATCTTGAAAACCCTTTAAAAATTAGATCTTCATTACTGCGTAGTATGTTCCATTCTCTGGAATCGATCTTTGGTTTATCAGATGCAATAAAAGAGGGATCATCAACAAGAACAGCCTTCGTATAGTCCAATCCGGCATCGCCGACCGTCAAAAACCCATAGGCATGTCTAATATGATGCCGTAAAGGAATGGCAAAGAGGTGTCCGTCGATTTTTATGGAAACGCAATAATAAGGGCGATCCTTCTTTTTCAAAATTTCTTTGCAGTGGCCATATTTCGAGTAAAACTCATTGGATAGAATAATCAGTTTCATGTAACACCTCGCAAATAAGCAGAAGCGCCCTCTGCACAGTTGGTACAGAAGGCGCCATCCATTGAGCGTTCTTTTGTTTAAGCTTCACGCGCTCTACGTGAAGATATCATCCATTGAGCCGTTTTATTATACCGTCCCTGCTCTCAGGACGTTTATCTGTACCATTATTATATTTAGTTTGGCGATCAAAATCAACCGCAAGATAAAGGGCGAAATCGCTGAAAAATACTATATTTTGTTGTGAAAAGTGACAATATGTGTTCCGCCCTATTCCCACAAAATCCTTGTCACCCTATCATGTCTTCCAAAAATTCTATATCTTTCCTATAATCATCTATCTTAGTAAGATCCTTCACAGCATCGCAAGCCTTGCGCTTTCCAAGATCATTTAGTTTTTGATAATCATCTAGGAGGGACGACTCATCAGGGGAGAGGGTACGGTGGGAACTGGCAGCGGGTGTATGGTGCTCCTCGACAAGATCTGCTTTAGAAACGTGAAAATAATTAGCCAACAATTCAATCTTATCAATTCGCGGATAGGTTTTACCCTTGACCCAGTCAGTAAATGTTGTGTAGCTAATATTCAAATCTCTACAGACATCTTTTCGATCTTTCCCATAAAGAGTCATATATTTGAGGATGTTCTTTGCCATTATTTCTTTATTTCCTAAACTGTTGTCCATAATACAAACCTCCCTTGTATAAGGAATTATACGTAAATACCGTAACAAAATCAATCGAAACCGTAAAAAATTACGGAAAAGTGTTGACATTACGGTAAAACCGTAGTATGTTTTGGTTACAAGATATATGAAAGGAGATGCAAGAAGGATGGGAATCACACTGAAAAGCGCCCGTGTAAATATAAGGATGACACAGGCAGAAGCCGCAAAAAAGCTCGGTATTTCGGTAGATACGTTAGGAAACTATGAGCGTGGAAAGTCGTATCCAGATGTTCCAATTATTAAGAGAATGGAGGATCTGTATGGCATACCGTATAGCGAGCTTATTTTTTGCCCCAATATTACGGATAAACCGTAACAATCTGCTATCCTACGGATATCAGATTTTACAGACGATGTATTGACATCCTCTGTAAAAAACATCTGATCAACCGGGAAGGGAGGCGAAGCAATGTCACTGGTTGAAAACATCAAAGAAGCATGCAGGAGGAACAGGATCACTGTCAAAGAGATGGAACGCCGCGCAGGTCTGCCGGAGCACAGCACATACAAATGGGATAAAACAGATCCGGGAGTAAAGAGAGTGAAGAGGGCAGCGGACGTCCTGCACACAACGCTGGACGAGCTGATGCGGGAATAGCACTTGATCAGGAACATGAACACACAAGGAGCCTGCAGGGCATGTATTAACTGCATACAGTGTCCGGAAGCGGACAGAGGGCTGATGTGCACAAGCTTCGACAATGGGATCAGAAAGGAGGTGCAGAATGGCAAGAGCAAGAGATCCGGCAGCACCAATGATAGAGGCGCTGTTCGGAACGGAGATGCAGCCGGTGAGACTGACCGTGCTGGCGAACAAAACAGGGATTCCACGAAGATCATTAGAGAATTATAGAAAAGATCCATGGAGCATCCCGGCCGGACGGATGCGGAAACTGATCAAGGCGAGGCAGTTGACAGATGAGCAGATAACAAAGATGTGGAGATGAATATGCAAGATAGAATGACGATACTCAGGGATTACATTTACAATGCGCTGTTTGTTCTGGCGATCATCGGATTCATTTTCAGTCTGGGGATGCTGGACGGGATCGGCCTTGTCGGCCTGCTGCAGTTCGGGCTGTTCATGGCGACAGGCACATACATCATTGTGTACCTGATGGGAAAATGGGAATGAGCCCACAGGCTGGCACAGCAGCGAGGGGCTCGAAAAATGACACTGTGATTATACCATGGAAAGGTGAGGAATGGAATGAAAAGAATTGAGAGGAGGAAAGAGAATGCGGTCGTCAGGAATCAGGAGATTCACACGGAAAAACGCTATTAACGGCGCGTACTGGATGCCCATGGACTATGTAGGGGAATTCAGGACTGTGGGTGACCAGGGCAGATATACAGCATACGGGGATCTTGTTGATAAGCTGGGGAAGTGCGAGGACTTCCTGGAGCTGCTTGAGAAACATATATACGACCTGCCCCAGGAGGTAAGGGACAGGTACTTTGAAATCAGTAAATAAAAACGCCCGCACAGGGAAGGTGCGGGCGCGGCCGAATGGCAAAAACCATAACACGATCGGTTAACAGTATTGTATGCCGAAGGCCGCGGAAAGTCAATAAGGGCGGGGCTTTTTTAAAGCCCCGTGACATCTTGATAACAATATTAAAGATAGGTCAAAAACCATGGCATACAAGGAACGGAAATATGCATTCCGGTACGCGGTGGAGGTGGAGCAGTATCACAGTGCCAGGCACAGGCCTCCCGGGCAGGAACGGGAACCAAGAAAGAAACCGACGCCGGAGCAGGTGCGGCGGAATAACCAGAGAGAGAAAGAGAAGAAGTGCCGGCACAGGCTGCGGGGGCATTTCGACGTAGATGATTATTTCGTCACGCTGACATACAGGCGGGAGGGCAGGCCTGAGGGCATGGATCAGGCAAAGGACCATTTCAGGAAGTTTGCCAGGAAGCTGCAGCGTGAATACAGGAAGCGCGGGCAGGAGCTGAAATGGATCCGGAATATCGAGGTCGGGTCGAGGGGAGCATGGCATGTGCATGTGGCCGTCAACAGGATCCCGGACGGTGACATCCTGATCCGGAAAGCATGGAAGCACGGAAGCGTGCAGCTCCAGCTGATGGACGACAGGAACGAGTTCAGGGAACTGGCATCATACCTGACAAAGACACCCGACACGGATCCGCGCCTGGCTGATACAAACTACAGCACCTCCCGGAACCTCCCGTTGAAAGAACCGGAGGAAAAGATCGTCCACTGGAAGACCTGGAGGAAGATCCGGATCCCGGAAGGCTGGTATCTGGACAAGGGTTCATTTGCGGAAGGGATCAACCCGGTGACCGGGTATCCGTTCAGGAAATACACGATACTGCGAAAGAGGGAATGAATTGCTGGTAAATATCTATATCGACACTGAGAACCAGATACCGAGGAAACAGCCGCACAGGTACGGATATGTGATCGAAGCGGAAGGCTATGAAGACAGGACGGTGTCGGGGTTCGGGGAAGCAGACGAAACATTCAACGGAACCGTGCTGACAGCGCTTCTGGCTGCCCTCGGGAGGATCCGGGCGAAGTGCGAGCTCCGGATCTGCCTGCGGAACAGCCGGATCGGGCGTGACCTGATTGTAAATATGCCGAAATGGCGCCAGAACGGATGGACATGCGGCAGCGGCAGGCCAGTTGCGAATGCAGAACTATGGAAAAAGGTCGACAACCGCATCCGGGAACTGAAAATATCGAACATCGTGTTCGAAAATATGGACCGCCATGCGCGCAGTTCATGGATTCAGGCAGAGATTAAGAGGCAAATAATTACTTGAATTCGGATTTTTTTGAGAAAAGTACCGAAAAAAATGAGGTTGACATTTTTGAACAGGAGAAAAACATGTTTGAAAAATATGGGGAATTTGGAAGCTGCGGGGAGATCAATGCGAAGGCGGAACAGCTGTTCAACAGCGGGGATGCGCAGGGAATCCGTGACCTTGCCGCGGAAAACGGTCTGCCGTCAGAACTGACGGAGGCCTATCTGGAAGGTGATATCCCGGAGCTGTGTGATGCGCTGACGGCAGCGGCCGGCAAACTGGACATCGAGGAGCAGGATATTGTGATGGTAGGAGTAATGGAGGACTGGCTGGGGTACATACAGGCGCAATGCCTTGAAAACAGTGAACTGGCCATCGCTGTGCGGTCAAAGAAGAAAAGCCTGAAGGGCTGCCTGGCGGAGCTGCTGCTCTGGTCGCTCCTGAACCAGAAGAAGGTGGACAAGGAAATCCTGGGTTCTGTTGAAAAGGCTGTAAAAACACAGAAGATCGACCTGAAGAAGCAGGCCGGTATTGAGCCGCGGTGGCTGCAGCATACCAGGATCGGGATCATGAACATGCGGACAGCGAAGCAGCTGATCCTCAGATACTATCTCGGGGAGGCGCGCTGATGGCGGAATATGCGTTCAAGATGTTCAATAAGGACCTCACATGCACGTTGGGCAGAGGAAGGTTCCAATATGAGCCTGGTGTTTGGATCGAGGAACCGGCAGCGGACTGTGCCAGGAATGGATTCCACTGCGCGAAGAACCCGCTGGACTGTCTGGATTACTACAACTGGGACACAAGCAGGTGCTGGATTGTGGAGATCGGGGGCGACATCGATGAAGATGCGCGTGATTCAAAGATTGCCTGTACGCGGATCCGGCTGGCGAAGGAGCTGACGCTTACGGGCTTTGTGCTGCAGGCCTGCAGATATATGCTCGCACACCCGGAAATGCCCGACAGTCACCGCGTGAGGCGGGAACAGGGCGAGGCCGGCCATGGACGTTTCGTGATAGTCCGGGGAAAGCATCCGCAGGCCAGAGGTAAGCATGGCGACGTGATAGCGCTCCTAAAAGAGGCTGAGGACAGCAGGGAGGTCATGGAGCTCGGCACATTCATAATCGGCGACCCGGGCTTCACGCCGGACACCTGGTACAACGTGAGGGGCGAAGCAGTATGAGAAAACGGGAGTGCCTGAAGTCAGAACCGTGCGAAGTGCCTGCTGTGAATGTGCTGAAGAAAGAACCATGGAATGGCGGGACGATCGGCGTGATTGCAAAGTGCCAGCTGATTGTAAGCGGTGACAGACCGGTGCTGAATGTTGACCTGTTCCGGGACGGATTTCTGATTGTCCGGTATTTTGCAGACAGGGCGAGCGGATATCACGCGGCATGGATCGTCAGGATAGATGAATGGCGCAAACTGAACATTCAGAATGCCGTGAATGTAGCATGTAATCGGAGTCCGAACTACAGGGAATACTATCCATATGCGGACTACGTTTACTGGGACTATGAAACGGCGGAAGACAAAAAGGTTCAGCGCGATTATTTTGGGACAGAACTGCAATACTGGGAGTCAGACCTTCAGAGGGAGCGCCGCATACGCCAGCTGAATAATAAGCAGGACCGCATCACGTACATGATGGAAAAGGAGATAGAAGAAATCCCGGAAGACTTCTGCAGATGGGTATCGAACAGTGTGTTCGATCGCAACTATCTGTTCCAGCGGAAGGGCAGGATGGTCCGGTGTATCTGTACGGCCTGCGGCAGCGGCTGGAACAAAAAGAAGGCATACGGAATCGGCAAGAAGACCTGCCCGAAGTGCGGTGCGGAAGTCACTGGGACATACAAAGATCAGGAAACGGCAGGACAAAGAGCGGTTTATCTCCTGCAGAAAGCCGGTGACAGATGGGTGGAGCGCGTGTTCAATGCAGTCTGCACGTGGTTCCGCGGGAACCCGAAGCAGATTGATCTGGAGGAAACGATCCGGATCTTCATCCCAAAAGGGAAAACCTGGGGAGAGTGCTTCTACTATGTCACGGTTGCACGTGACGGCACAAGCCTGTGGTGGGATACAAACAAGAGAAGCTGGCGGATGAAAGCGGGCTACCTGTACCCTGGTAATTTACAGGAGGTGTCAGAATACTGGCCGGAAAGGCTGAAACACTGCGGAATGGACGTGCTCGCAGCCCATGCGGTCAAATTCAATGTCAATAACATGATAATCCACTGGCACGCAGTTCCGTGGCTGGAATATGTCATTAAGGGCGGCTTCTGCAGAATTGCACAGGAGACCATCGGCGAACGTTGGTGGGTAAAAGCGGGCATGGTTAACAGCAGCGGGCGGAACCCGCAGGATGCCTTCCGGCTGGACGAGGGAAGGGTAAACCGTTTGCGTCAGATGGACGGAGGACACACGGTTCTCGGGTGGCTCCAGTATGAGAAGGCCACGGGTACGAAGATCTCACAGAAAAATCTTGTCGAACTGGACCGGAGAGGGATCCGTTGTGATGAGAGTGATGTATGGAAGCTGCTGTCATACGTAAGAAAGCCGGATGTGTTCGCGAACTATATCAGGAAGCAGGCAAAGCTGTCAAAGATGAGTTACAGGGACGTGATCAACACCTGGGTTGACTATCTGGACATGGCGAAGAACCAGAAACTGAATCTGGCACATGAGATCTTCTATAAGCCGAAGAATCTTGCTGCGGCGCATGACGAATGTGTCAGGGCAGGCCAGAAGAAGGAAATGATGGAGCGGGCAGCGGTAATCCTCGGGAAATTCCCGGACGTTGAAAAGATCATGGATTCGGTAAGGGAAAAGTATTCCTACCGCGGGAAAGATTACAGCATCGTGGTTCCGGAGAACGTGATAGACATCATTCATGAGGGGCGGGCGCTCGGACACTGCATCGACACGACAGACCGGTATTTTGACCGGATCCAGCACAGGATAACCTATCTGGTATTTCTCCGGCGGACAGATGTGATTGACCTGCCGTTCTACACACTGGAGATCGAGCCGGGCGGCACGGTGCGCCAGCAGAGGACAACGGGCAACAGACAGAACAAAACTGATGTGAAGGATTACATGCCTTTTATCCGGGAGTGGCAGGAAACTGTGTGGCAGCGGATCACAGAAGAAGATCAGCGGCTGGCAGCGGAAAGCCGTGCTACCAGGATCAGGGAATACAGGGAGCTCAGGGAAAAGAAAGAGAAGGTCTGGCACGGAGCACTGGCGGGGCAGCTGCTTGCAGATGTGCTGGAGTCGGACCTGCTCGAAGCAGTAACGTAAGGAGGATTTATGGATTACATGAACGGGGATGCGGCTGCAGTTGCGCCGGCGCAATTCCATCAGATGACCATCACGGAATGGATGGACATGAAGAAGAAACTGGCGCAGGAACTGCAGAATGTGACGATGGGATTTGTCCGGATCGGGTATGCGCTCAGGAAGATTGATGACGGGAAACTGTATGCGCAGGACGGTTACAGCAGCGTCGCAGAGTTTGCAAAAGCCGAATATGGCCTTGAGGGCTCTGCAGTGAGCCGGTTCATGGCCATCAACCGGAAATACAGCATAGGCGGGTATTCTGAACGCCTGAGGCCTGAATTTATAGGCCTCGGGCAAAGCAAGCTTTCGGAAATGCTGGCGCTCCCGGATGAAGACCTTGGGATGATACGGCCTGAGATGGCAAGGGAGGATATTCGCGAACTGAAGCGGTTTGAAAAAACGGAGCCGGAGGCCGGTGTGGCGGAGGATATCTTCCAGCTGTTCGAAGAGTTCTTCCGTGCAGATCCGGAAGCGGTCAGGGAGATCTACTCTGACCCGGATGATCCGCAGACACCATGCGGCCCGGAAGACCTGAAGGAGATCATCAACCCGTCCGGGAGCAGGTCATTCCGGAAGGGAATGTATTTCGTGGCATTTTATGACCAGGATATCAAGGTCAAGAAGTTTGGCGAGCAGCAGCCGCGTACGCTCTCCTGGGAAGATCTGCACAGGATAATCCGTGCGATCTTCGCGGAATCTGCAGACGGCGCCTGCACATACGGAAATCATTTTGGAATCATCGAGGAGGATTCTGATGGACACGAGGGGCATAATGGAGCGGATAGAAAGACTGAAACAGGAGGATCCGGAGAAAGCCAGACAAGAGGAACAAAGACTGGAAGAACAGCTGAAAGCCCTGAGACAGATATTCCCGGAAAAACAGAAGGAGGAGAACCGGATCAGGAAGAAAGAACTGCAGGAGCAGAAGGAGACAATGAACCGGCTGCGGCAGCGGTCGTCGGGCAAAGATGAACTGATGGACAAGGATCCGGCGCTCCGGAAACCTATCGCGGGATTGATCCGGGATCTGCGGAGGAAGGAACATAAGGATTTGGGCCGGCGCAATTCCAGGCGGAAAAAGAGACGGCATGGGAAGCCGGCCTGAAGCAGCGGCTGGCAGATTTGGCAGAGGAGCTCAGCAGGGCTGTCCGTGAACTGCAGGGGACGATAGACAGGAAAAAAGTGGGCGCAGGCAGGGATGCAGGCAGATGCCATAGCAGGCCTGATCAATGAGGCTGGAAGACTGCAGGGGCAATTGATGGAGGGTAAATTATGACAATTACAGGATATTGCAATTTCTGCGGGCAGGGGAAAGTAGTCGATATCCCGGATGAAACGCCGGAGCGCATCAGGGACGAAGAAGCGAACCACAGCGCAAGCCTCGGATGTTCGTGCAAAGAAGGATCCGACTGGCGCGCGAACATGCTGGTCATCGAAAAGTGCTCCGACAACATCGAAATGATGTTCCGTGAAAGACATCCGGACATCGCGGATATATTCCAGGACGCGAAGGGGATCGTATACAACGGAGACATTAAACGGATCACATGCATCACGCCGGAGGGCGGGATCGCGGCCATGTACAGAAAGGGCGGATCCATTGAACTGAAGTACACAGAGAAACACGAAACAACGATGTCGGCAGACTGGTGATGCAGTACTTGAAAAACAAGACAAAAAAGAGAAGAATCCGGCATCCGGAAAGCATCCTGCATCGTAAGGATGGAACATGCTATTTGTGCATCTCCATAAACAACGATTTCAGGCTGCATGCCTATGTGGAAGCGCACCATGTGTTTCCCGGGGCAGCGGGACGCAGGGTCTCTGAAGAAAACGGGCTGAAGGTCTGGCTGTGCCGAGCGCATCATAGGGACAGCGCGGCAGCGGTACACCGGAACCACGACAACATGCTCCTGATCCAGCAGGACGCGCAGAAAGCTTTCCTGCGTACCCGTACAATGCAGGAGTGGATGCGCACTGTTGGGAGGAACTATATATAACCGCCCAGAAAACAGAAAGGAGCGTTTCCGGGATTTTTTACACCACACGACACAAAGCGCCCGGAGGGCGGCCGGGCGCAAAAGGTAATATCCGGCAATGATGATATTGTGCAGCCGGTTATTATATCACCGCAGGGAGTCAGCCTGCGGAGCCGGGGGCGGGCTGACCGCCCAAGGGGCTGTGTGAGAGGCCGGCGAAAACCAAACACGCAGCCCCGCAGCCGTAACAAGAATGCAGCGCCTTATTTTTTTACGTCAGAGGGTGAAAATGAGAAAACTGAAAGGGACAGCAAACTACGTGAACGAGGTACTGCGCCAGGACGCGCAGGAGCTGAAAGAACACTGCGAGAATGCGAAGACATGCGAGGGGTGCCCGTTCCACGTGGAACCTTATGGGTGCCGGATCAAGGAGCCGTGCAGGTGGGAGGGGGTAAACGATGAGATTTGAAAAAGTATCCTTCAGGGAATTCAAGAAGCACACCAACAGCGTCATGCACTGCGGGGCTGATGAGTATGACGCCATACATCTTCCGGCACGAAGCACAGCCGGATCCGCGGGATATGACATCGAGAGCCCGGTCAATATCACTATTCCGGGCAATTGTGCCCGTGTGATCCCCACAGGCCTGAAGGTGCACATGGAGGAAGCCTGGGCAATGCTGCTTTTTATACGCTCCAGCCTTGCCATCAAGAAGGGCATTGAGCTGCAGACGGGCGTATCAGTCATTGACAGCGACTACTACAACAATCCGGATAATGAAGGGCACATCTTTATCGCGGTCCGCAACATTTCCTCACGGCCTGTCCTGGTCACGGCCGGCGAGAGGATCGCGCAGGGGGTGTTTGTGATATTCGGGAAGACGGTAGATGATAACGCTGTGGGGCAGCGGTCAGGAGGGATCGGGAGCACGGATGAGGAACGATAAGAAGCAGCTGTGCGTCAAATGCGCTTATTCCGGCACGATCGGATCGGGCGCCGGGAAGAGTGGCGCGGACAGGGCAAATTACACATTCTGCGACTACCTGTGCATCACAAAGTCCATGAGGCCATGCCCGGCGGAAGACTGCACGGTATACAAGCCGAGACGGAGAAAACGGAAGGCGCTGACGCCATGGAGCCACTACCAGGCTGAATAGAAGACTTGAAGGAAACACCTATGCCAAAGGAACGGACGGAACTGTCAAAGAAAAATAAATACTGGATCCCGAAGTACAGGTACCTGGAGCTGAAGAATTTCTGCCTGCAGTACCATGAATGGCTGCGGGAAATTGACGCCCATTCCATGGACGCAATACCGTCCGGTATCAGCTACGATAAGATGCCGGGCGGCAGCGGTACGGGAGACCCTACGGCGGCCATTGCGATTGCCGGAGCGGACAGCGACAGCGCGCGCGGCAAGGTCGAACTGATCCGGCAGACAGCCAGAGCCACGGATCCGGCGCTGGCGAAGTACATTATCTGGAACGTGACGGAAGGCGTGCCGTACTGGAAGCTGAAGCAGACGCATAAGATACCGTGCAGTATCAATACGTTTACAAGACGTCGTCAGAAATTCTTCTGGCTTTTGTCAAAGAAAAAGAAATGAACCATTGACATGCGGAAGCATGCGCGGCAGCGGGTGTCAGTCAGGCCGCCCAGATCAGTAAGATGATGGAGGAGTTCATAGATAGCCAGAGAAAAGAGACTATCGAGAAATGAGGAAGTAACGAATATGAGAAAAACTTATTCAGGTTTGGTTTATGCTGCTGATCAGATGTTTCTTGAGAAAGGATCACAAACACATGGATTAAATGGGATTCGCGTTGAATACAACGATATTGCCGCGCGTATTACATCGGATCTGGATATAGGGGATCCATCGAGAGAAGATGCTGTCAGAAGGATCAGGGATGCTGTATGGGATACAGGAGCCGTCAAATCAATAATTGCGGAGAGCACTGCCCGGGAAATGGGGCTGCAGCCAATTGATAACGGAATCATTGTAACGGCAACAGATCAGACGGAAGTGCCAATATACATGGTTGATGTTTATATGACCAAGAATCTGGTGATCAGAAATCTCAAAGTGTTTGGCAGCCCGATGAGGAACAGAGAGATCGAGTTCGTTATTGGCATGGATATCATATCGAGAGGGAAGATGATCATTGACAGCATGGAAGGAAAAACACGGTTCTCTTTCTCAATCAAGGAAAAAGATTAAAAGATTGTGAATCAGGGGACAACAATCTGTGTTATAATGCTATCATCAGTAAAGCGTCAGGGGCGGAACCTTGGCGCTTAATTATTACAAAAAAATAAGAGCGACAGGAATATATACCCATCGCTCCGGAACCGGTTTATTCTGGTTTGTAGTGTTCTATTAACATCTTAAGAAACTGTGAACGGCTCATTTCTCCGCGAAGATCTTCAATCTTCTCGAAGTCCTCGTTGCGGAGATCTACAGCCCACCGGCTATAAGTTTTATTATTATATTTGCGTTTTGATGCGGTTGAGGTTTTACCCATGCTATTTCCTCCGGAGAAGCAGAACCAATGCACTGATAGAAACACATAGCGCCGTCAGGCTTATGATAAGTGTGAGAACTTGCATAATGTTTGCGGATGAATTATACTGACAGTACCCCGAAAGGGGCGGGGGCTTTGCACCCCCTCGGGAAGTTGTTTACTTCCTGTTGAGTTCTTTAGCCAGCTTTAGCTCAATCATTGCTGTGCCAAGGTTGATGATTGCGGTTGTTAAGCTGGCTATTACTATCAGCACATCCATCCCCTCACCTCCTTTCATATGGTTCCCCTTTCGGTAAGTATATAATAGCATACTCGGACGAGTATGTCAATAGATTACTCCATAAATCAGGTAAAAAAACCATATCCCCCTCGGCAAAAAGACCCTGCCCCCCTCATTGTTGAGCCGCCCCGGGGGTGGCTGATGTGGAGCGGGGTGAAAAATAAAAGCATACCCGGGGGTATTTGCCCCGGGGCTGGTTTGTGAATCATTGTAAAAAAAAGACGGGAGGCGGGCAGATATGGCAAGGTCATCAAGGTGGCCGTACATCAGGCGCATGGCATGGGACAGAGATCGCAAGGGCAGGACACCATGCCATATATGCGGTGAACCAATAGACTACTTCGTTCCGCCATCAAGCGAACCAGATGCATGGGAGCCTGACCACATTCAGCCTGTTCATTTGCGGCCAGATCTTGAATTAGACTTAAATAATATACGCCCCTCACACCGGCGTTGTAACAGACAGCGTGGCGACGGAACGAACGGCACAAACGTGATAGGACAGAGGTCACGTATCTGGTAAAAGGGGGAGGGGCCAGGAAATCTTTGAAACGAGGCGAATTTCCGACACCAGCCGCCTTGCAGTGATTTCCCCCTCCGTGGCAATCAAATTTTTTTTCGGGATTCTTGGGGACGTGAAAATGACTGAGCAGGAAAGAACGATCAACAGAATAGAAAGATCCATGCGGAAATGGATCAAGGACAACATTCCGGTTTATGAAGCTGCAGCCCCAACGCAGGAAGTAAGGACGACACAGGGCGAACGCGTCCAGAAGGCGAACCCGGTAACACAGGAGATCCGGGCGGCGTTTAAGGACTATTGTTACATCGTGAAGGTGCAAAAGGAAATCAGGGAGAACGGAAAGGCAGCCAATATATCATCGATCAAAGAAATGAGAAAGAGGTTTAAGGCGGTTTGATGATGGGATACACACAGCCGAGGTTGTTCACCCCGCCGCTCAGGGAGCTGACAGAGGAGACTTCGCTCGGATATGCCGCAATTGAATACGCAAACACGGTGCTCCGCAAGTCCCTTTACCCCTGGCAGGAATGGGCGTTGATTCACGCGCTGGAGATTACGGGATCGCTTGACACAGGATGGAAATTCCGGTTCAGGACGATTCTGTTTTTGATTTCACGGCAGAACGGAAAGACAGTCCTGTCGGAGGTCATCGCGTCGTTTTTTCTGAATATCCTGTGTGTTGATTCTGTTTTTGGCACATCTCTGAGTCTCGACAAAGCAGAAGAGGTCTGGGAGGCTGTCATTAACGACCAGGAAAATGTGCCGGAGCTGTCAGCCGATATAAACAGGGTGTCCCGCACCAATGGCAACAAGCGGCTGATCCTGACCGGATTGAGGCAGTACAAGGTCGGTGCGCCGACAAGAAGGGCGGGGCGTGGTGATTCGAATGACCTGGTCATGCTGGACGAGATCCGCGAACAGCGAGACTGGGAAACATGGTCGGCGGCAGCGGCATCAACGAACGCGAAACCGAACGGGCTGATCGTTTGTTTTTCGAATGCCGGGGATCCTGACTCGATTGTGCTGCGGCAGATCCGTTCACAGGCAATTGCTTTTATTAACGGCAGTGAGGCGGAGGATTTTGGTGGAAGCGTAGATGCTGAATCGCTCGGCCTGTTTGAATGGTCTTCGCCGGAAGGCGCGAAGACAGACGATCTGGACGCACTGGCGCAGGCGAACCCGGCGCTTGGTTATGGATATTTGACAGAAAGGGCGCTGCTTTCCAACCGCTCCACGTTTCCAGAAAACAAATTCAGGTCAGAATGTATGTGCCAGCAGGTAGAAACGCTGCTTCCGCAGCCGTTCCCGGAAGGGTCGTGGGCTGCCGGAATTGACGGCATGTCACAGATAGCACCGGAATCAGAATTATATTTTGGCATCGACTTGTCGCAAAACCGGCGCTGGACGTCAATCGCGGTCGCAGGACTTCGCGAAGATGGCGAAATGCACATAGAGGTTGTGGCAAGGCAGATCGGAACGGAATGGGCGCTGAACTGGTTCAGGGAACGTCAGGTTGGGAGGACAATGAACCTGGCGTTTCAAGGGCGGGGTTGTCCTGTGGTTGGTTTGGCGGAACAGATCTGCACGTTGCCAAACATCAACAGGATTGCAATTGAAGGCGGTGAGCTGACAGCCGGATGGGGGCGGTTTTGGGACGGGATTGCAGCGAGTGAACCGGATTCCGCGCGCGGAGGGCACAGGATTTACCATTTGCCGCAGCCTGTTTTGGATGCCCCGGCAAAGACAATGCAGTTGCGCAACCTCGGCGGGGGCGTCGAACTGCCGGACCGCGTGAAGTCCCCGGATGATCCGTCGCCTTTGATAGCCTGTTTTGTTGCATATACAGCTGCCACGCAGACGATAAAAGAAACCAAAAAGATTTACGAAAGTGCGTATGCGTCCGGCGGGACGCTTATGTTTTGCTAGGAGGGCACGAAAATGCCTGTATTACAAAGACTTAGAAATCTATTCGGGCGGAATCCCGTCTACTTGTCCATCACACCAGAAGAATTACCAATGGTCGGCTCTATGTCCGCAAGGGAACTGTACGCCACGCAGGCAAACCTGCACGCAGTTGTGTCGTTTTTGGCGGATTCCATCGCACAGCTTCCACTGAAGGTGTACCGTCGCGAAGGTGAGAATGACAGGCAGCGGGATCGGGACAGCACAGCGGCGAAACTGCTCTGGAAACCAAACCCAGATCAGACGGCGTATGAGTTTATCAATGCGCTTGCAGTCGAGTTTTTCCTGATGGGATGTTCGACAATCTGGATCCTTCCTGATGCAGACAGCGGCAGCGGCTATCAGCTGAGGCTGATTCCGCGAGAATGGATCATGTCCACTGAAAAACAGACAAATTACGCGCCGGATAAACTGAGGGTTGCTTCCGGGACGGGATCATACATAGACATCCCGCGTGAAGAGTTTGTGCAATTCAGGATGTATTCTCCGGGCAATCCAGGCGGTTACCAGTCGCCGATTGCGGCGCTCCGGCAGACACTAAACGAACAGATACAGGCTGATAAGTTCCGCACACAGATTTATCGTTCGTCCGGCCGCTTTAATGCTTACATCACCCGTCCGAAAGATGTTGCTCCATGGGATGACGAGACCAAGCGCAAGTGGTTGACCGCGTTTCGAGAAGGCTGGAGCGCAGACGGAAGCAATACGGGGAAAATGCCATTGCTGGAAGACGGGATGGAAATCAAGCCGTACCAGTTCAACGCGAAGGAAGCGCAATATGCAGAGACGAAGCAGCTGTCCCGTGAGGATGTGGCGGCGGCATATCATGTTAACCCTTCGCTGATATGGCACACCACAACACAGACATATGCAAGTGCCAAGGATAACGCCAGGGCGCTTTATGCCGACTGCCTCGGACCTGTGCTGCAGATGATCCAGCAGAGACTCAACAGCTTCCTCTTGCCGCTGGTAGGCGCGGAACCTGGTACATACGTCGAATTTGACCTGACCGAAAAACTAAAAGGATCCTTCGAAGAACGTGCGAGCATCCTGCAGGCGTCTGTCGGCGGTCCGTGGATGACCCGGAACGAGGCGCGTGCAGATAACAACCTTCCACCGATTGAAGGAGGCGACGACCTGATCGTGCCGCTCAACGTCCTGGAAGGCGGTCAGGCGTCCCCGCAGGACACGCACATGGATGAGCAGAAGCCGGTCACGGTTATTTCATCAGGCCAACAGGCGGCGTGCGGGTGCGCTCAGTGCAAGGCAAAAGGAGAAGAGATTTTTGTCAAGGCGAGGTCAAGCCCGGATGAAGATGAGCAGATGGCCTCGGTGCTCAAAAAGTTCTGGAACCGGCAGGCAAGTTCAGTGCTTCCGAAGATTGGAGCGAAATCCGCTAAATGGTGGGACGCAGACCGGTGGGATGATGAACTGGCTGACGATATCGAGCCGCTGATGGACTCAGTGGCTGACGCGCACGGCATAGAGGTCGCCAGTGCAATCGGATTTGAATACAGCACAAGGCAGACACGCAAATACCTGCGTGAGATGTCTAAAGCGAGAGCCAAGGCAATTAATGCGGCGACCTACCGCAAATTACAGGCTGCAATTAAGGATGAAGATGAAGAAGTGACGCCCGCTCATGTGTTTGAGGTGCGGGAGAACAGGGACAGCATCACATTCGGAAGGGCGCTGGCACTTGCGGCGGCCGGATGGGCTGCTACCCGCGAAGCACCACACCAGGCGGAGCAGCACGGCATACAGAAGACAGTAGAAAAAGAGTGGGTTACAGGGGACAATCCGAGACAGGAGCATGCAATGATGAACGGTCAGAGGGTGCCGATTGATGAGCCGTTTTCAAACGGGTGTTTCTGGCCGGGTGATGAGAACGGCGACCCGGATACTACCTGCGGATGCAATTGTTCGACACAGGTCATTATAACAGTCGGATAGGAGGATAATATGCCACATCTATATAAAAATTTTGAATTGAAATCGGGTGAATCCGGTGAAATCAGCGGATATTTCAGCACATACGACCGCATCCCGGACACCTACGGCGACATTATTGCGCCGGGAGCGTTTAAAAAAACAATCGAAAAGCGCAAGGAGTCAGGCCATCCGTGGCCGCTTTGCTGGAACCACGACCTGAACATGATAATCGGCTCAGTTGACCCGGCAAGTATTGAAGACACCGAAAAAGGACCGCTGATGACAGCGAGCTTTTTCAATACCGACCTTGCACAGGAGAAACGCGAAATCGTCAAAAGCGGTGTTGTGTATCAATTCTCGTTTGCCTATGACGTCAAAGAGGCCGGGCAGGTGACGCTTGAGGATGGCACGAAAGCCATCGAACTGAAGGAGGTTGACCTGTTCGAAGTCAGCATTGTACCGGTTCCTGCGAACCAGAACGCGGTCATGACTGATGTTAAAGCAGGCAGACGCAATAAGAAGTCAGATGAGGAAATCATCAGGCAGATCATTTCTCTCGCCAGCCAGTTACTGGATGACGGGGTTGATGATACAGGCGATCCGGACGACGGAGAGGACAAAGCAAAGGCCAACGCGGCAGCGGAGGAGCCGGAGCAGAGCAATCCGAAGAAAGAAACCCTGCTGGAGTTTATCAAAAACATGAATAAGGAGGAATGAGCCATGAGCAAAAAAGAAGAGCTTATGCAGTTGAAGTCCGATCTTGCAGCACTCAAGGAGCGCATTGAAGAAAATGACGCCGAAGCGATTGCCGAGGGTGAAAGACTGCAGGGCGAAATCAATAAAAAGACAGCTGAGATCGAGCAGGATGAAAAAAAGGCATCCCTGCTGAACCTGATCGGCAAGAAAGAAGAGGATAATGAAATGGGAGAAGTAAAAAAGGCAGTGAGCCTTGGCGGGCACTTTGTCGAGCACCTGAAAAAGAATTCCGTGGGAAAGCGCTTTGATGTGACAGCGCCGGCGTTTGTTAAAGCTGCGTCTGACATCCAGACAAGCCCGGCTGCGGCTGTTGACTGGGCAACCACGTTTGACCGCAACGTTGTAACCGGGGCACGCACAGCGCTTGTTATCCGCGACCTGTTCGGCTCCGAAACGATTTCCGGCTCCACTCTCCAGTATCTGGTGGAGGGTGCCGTTGAAGGCGCTCCGGCAGTTACCGCAGAGGGCGCAAAAAAGCCACAGGTTCATTTTGGTGATCCGACTCCGGTTACTGTTTCGCTTAAAAAGATTGCTGAGTACATCAAAGAGTCCGATGAGTATATCGATGACTATCCGTTCCTGGAATCCGCGATCAATGGCCGCCTGCTCTATGCACTAGGTCTGAAGGAGCAGGACGAACTCGTTGCTGACCTTGTCGGTACATCCGGCATCCAGACCGATTCCACGAATTGGACAGCATCCAGCACTGCGACTGATATTGCAGACCTGATCCTTCAGGCGGCAATGGATGTGCAGGAACAGTCCGGTTTTGCGGCGGACGCCATCGTGATGAACCCGGCGACATGGTACACGCTCCGGATCGCGAAGAACGGCACCGACGATTACTATGGCGGCGGCTTTTTTGGCTCCCAGAACATCCCGAATCTGTGGGGTTATCCGGTTTGTGTTACCACTGCTGTGACAGCCTCCCAGATTATCGTGGGCGCGTTCAAGACCTGCGGCTCCGTCGTTTCCAAGGGAGGTGTCTCTGTTGAGGCGACCAACAGCAACGAAGACGACTTTGTGAAGAACCTCATGACGATCAGGGCGGAAGAGCGCCTTGCACTCGCGGTACGCCGCCCGGCAGGCTTCAAGCTGCTGACAAAATAATCTTTAACACAGGGAGGGCTTAACGGCTCTCCCTATTCGTGAAAGGCGGTGGAACCAAATGCTTAAACAGTACATTTTTAACGGCAAGCAGTTTCAGTTCGAAGAGGGCAAACAACCCGAGGGCGCTGTAGAGGTCAAAAAGGCGGTCGAGCCGTCCGAAAAAGCGGTAAACCCGGCAAACAAAGCACGCAAGGCGGTGAAATCTAAATGAGCCTGTTGACGACATGGGGGTATTCATTAACGGATATCGACACACTGCCGGATATGATGGATGCGGATGGCTTCCGGACAATGACCGGGCGCAGCGATGATGAGGATCGGGTTAACGCAGAAATATCTGCAGCATGTGCGGCTATCCGCAATTATGTAGGATGGCATCTGGCACCGGCTGAAGACTGTGACTTCAGAACGATAGCATCAGACAGGCGCGTTACCCGTGTCGGAAGGGATATGTTGGTACAGCTTCCGGCGCGGTATGTGACAGAAGTAACATCCGTGTCGATCAACGGGACTGAATACGAATCATTTTACGCAGATCCGAACGGACTGCTGAGGGTGTTCGATGTCCCAATGGTTTCCCGGAGTGACCTGGTTGTAATCAGATACACTGCGGGACTGACCGGCGAAATGCTCGCGCCGATCAGTGAACTAATTGCGCACCGTGTCACACATGCGCTCGCGGTTCCGCCGGGAATTACATCGGAGGCGTCCGGCGGCGTGTCCGTGACATATAACGCGACATGGATCAATAATTCAAGGGCTACAGCCCTGGCCGGGGATAACAAGGAGTTGTTGGTTCCTTACAAGGTGCAGGGGGTGTTCTGATGGCTGTCCAATCATTCTGGAGGCAGACGATTACACGTTTGCGTCCCGCAGAGAAAACAGAACGGGGTTCAAAGGTTTACGACTGGAGCAATCCCGGCGAGTTAGACATCCCCGGATGCTCAGTGCAGCCATCCAGCACAAGCCTGTCGCAGGACGGGCGGGTGCTCGGCGTGCAGGACGGACTAACGGTCTATGCGCCGGTAGACGCAGATGTTCGCGCGGGGGACAGGATCCGTTTCAATGGGAGCGTGTACGCGATCAACGGAGATCCGCTTGTGTGGCCGGGCGTTGCACGTATGGAGCACATGCAGCTGAACCTGCAGAGGTGGCGCGGATGAGCACGAAGATCAAGATCGAGTGGAAACCGCAGGGTTTTGCTGAATGCCTGGAAGGCCTCGGCGGACAGGTGCAGGCAGAAGCGGAGAAAATCGCAGCAAGGGCGTCAGGTTACCTTACGGGCGGCGGGGGGTTCCACGTGGAAATGGCAAACGCGCCGAGGTACCAGGACTCATCATATGGTGTGTCTCGCCCGGTGGCATATGTCATGGCAAACGATGACGAAAGTTCAAAGGAAGAGGCGGAAAACAAAATCCTCAGTAAGGCGGTGACAGGATGATTATCAACAAATCCATTGATATCGAAGATGAAATCAGGGCTGCACTGACTGGCTATCTGGCGGTGTATTGCCGCCCGCTTCCTGCGGAGTATTCCCTGCCGCATATCCTTGTCACACAGGTGGGTGGAACGGATTCACAGACCATCGACAGGTTTGAGGTCGTACTGGACTCACGAGCAGAAACAGAGGCGTCCGCCATTGATTATCTGAACACGGCAATCGGTATTTTAAAACAGGTGGCAAAGGAGCAGACAGCTGCACTGCGCCATGTAGTAGTAAACTCATCCGGGTCATGGGGACAGGATCCCGTCCGCCCGGATCTGGCGATGTGCTCGGCTCGATTGGAAGTCGTGGCACATCAGACAAAAAAGGAGGTTTAAAAAATGGATGTAAAACTTGGTGCTGGCCGCGCAACAGGAATGTTTTATCACGCACCCGCAGGGACGGCGCTTCCGTCGTATCCGTCAGAAACCCTTGATGCGGCATGGACCCACATCGGCGATGTATCTGACGCAGGCATCACGCTTGCACTCGACAAAAGTTCCGAGAACCTGCGCAACTGGGCGAATGTGATCAAGCGCGTTATTCTGACGGATCATTCAGAGACTATTCAGGCTCCGATCATGGACACGACAGAGGAATCCCTGAAGGCAGTCCTTGGCGAGGATAATGTCACGGTCACAGCCGCATCCGGCAGCCACGGAAAGAAAGTCGTTGCAAATCTTTCGTCTGGAAGCCTGCCGGATGAAGAGGCATTCCTGTGGGTAATGAAGGACGGGGACGACCTCATTGCGATTGGATGCACAAACGGACAGGTGTCTGCAGTTGACAACGTAAACTTCGCGCCTGGAGCAGCAATTAACTGGACGCCTACGATCACGGCAATGGGAGACAACGGATTCCAGCTGATAATGGAAGAGGCTGTGGCTTAATTGGCAAGCAGGAGGAAGGGAAATGGTGGCAGAATTTACACTTAAATCGGCTGAGGTAAAAACGATCAAAATCAATTATGATGGTGATTCCTTCGAACTGCCGCTTCAGGGAAGCCTCTCGTTCAAAGAAGCGATAATGCTCGGGACCCCGGACGGGACATATGCATTCATGAAGAAGCACATTCCGGAGGAGATCATGGATAAACTGAAGGTCGAGGAGTACAACAAGCTCCTTGACATCTACAGGAACGAATCCGAGAAACAGTCCGGTAAAACCCTGGGGGAATCGTAAGCCTCGCGAATGCGATTGCACAATACCGCGAGGCGATTGAACACGACCTGCTCACAAACACAGGCCATGAGCTGGAAGATGTCGGGCGCACCCTGTCATGGGATGCGCTCGATTCTTTTTTGAGCAATTCCGAGCCGGATTCCGCCCTGATGCGGACGCTGAACCCGGACGTTGCAGCATGGTCAAACACACTAAAGACGAATGTAATACTTGCAGATATCTTCGACATACTGGCAATGATCAATGCAAACCTGATTGCAATCGGAACGAGGAAAGCGGCGAGGTCGCCTAAGAAGTATCCGAGGCCGTTCCAAAAAGATCCCGAAAGCGAACGGCATTTTGGCCGCGGGGCATTGCCTGTTGATGAGCTGCATGAATGGATAGAAGAAAAGAGGCGAGATCATGCCAGAAGTAGCACAGGCGACCATAACCGTCACACCGGTACTTGAAGGCGCGCAGCAATCCTTAACTGAACAATTAACCGGTGCCGCAGATCCGGCAGGCAAGGCCGCCGGTACTGCCGCCGGGCAGAGCATGGGTCAGGCGCTCGGCGATGGCATGACGAAAGCGGGCGGAGCGCTCACCAAAGGAGTTACAGCGCCCCTAACCGCAATCGGCACTGCAGCCGTGGCCTCATGGAAGGAAGTGGATAACGGTCTGGATACCATTGTGCAGAAGACAGGTGCGTCCGGTGACGCACTCGACAGCATGCAGGGCATCCTGAACAATATTGCCACGTCCATTCCAACGGACTTTGAAACAGCCGGATCCGCAATCGGCGAGGTCAACACGAGATTCGGACTGACAGGAAAGGCGCTGGAAAAACTATCCGGGCACTTTATCAAATTTGCAGCCCTCAACGGTCAGGACGTTTCCAACTCTGTTGATTCCGTGTCGAAAATGATGGCCGCCTTTGGCCTGGAAGCCGCAGACGCGGGCAAGATGCTCGATGCCCTGAATGTGGTCGGTCAGCAGACCGGCGTCGATGTCGGGACACTTGCAGACACGGTAGCCTCTAACGCAAAGCAGTTCCGGGAAATGGGACTGTCTGCGGAAGAAGCGGCGTCTTTCCTCGGTTCGGCATCGATGGCCGGGCTGGATTCATCTGCCGCAATGATGGGCTTGAAGACAGCCATGAAGGAGGCAGCAGGGGACGGAAAGACACTGGGTGAAGTCCTGGCGGAATTTGATGAGACCATGAGCAGCAACGCGTCGGAATCCGACAAACTGGCTGCGGCGTATGAGTTGTTCGGTACCAGGGCAGGGGGTGCGATAGAGAACGCGGTTGCAAACGGAAAACTCAACCTAACGGATTTTACGTCATCGCTCGGAGACTTCGAAGGTTCTGTAAACGAAACATTTGAGGGAACGCTGGATCCGATGGATGGATTCCAGACAACACTGAACGAGATCAAGCTGCTCGGCGCTGACATTGTTACAGCTGCGGGTCCTGCACTCAAACAAATATTCGAGAGCGTCGCGGATGCAGTCGGTAAGGTGTCCGAAAAGTGGAATAGCCTGTCACCTGAAATGCAGGAAACAATCACAAAGGCCGCCGGGATTGCTGCGGCTGCAGGTCCGTTGCTGGCAATCGGCGGCAAGGTGATCGGCGGCATATCAACTATCGCAGGCGGTCTTGGCGGACTGGTAAGCAAGATTGGCGGAATTGGTTCGGCGGCGTCGACTGCTGCCGCGCCGGTTGCTTCAGCCGCCGGTTCGTTTGGGACGTTTGCCGGACAGGCACTGAAGATGGTTGCGGCTGCAGCGGCTCTTTGGATTACAGCGCAGGCTATCCAGACATTGGTAAATGCGGCGATCCAGATTTCATCTGCAGGAGGGACTGCAATTGCTGTTCTCGCCGGTATGGCAACCGGAATCGGCGTGCTGATGGGCGTTGCAGCGGCAGTTGGACCCGCCATGTCAGCGGGCGCAATAGGGTTTGCGGCTTTTGGGGCTGCAGCGCTTGGAATCGGCGAAGGTATCAACCTTGCAGCGTCTGGAATCTCGAAAGTAATTGATACGGTCGGAAAGCTGGTGGGTGTGATATCCAGCAATGCGCCGGGAATCACTTCGATCATTGAGGGCATTGGAAGCGCGGTGGATGGCACCATCACGACAATTTCCGAAGGGATTGCGACAGTAATCGACGCAATCACAGGCGGCCTTTCAGGGGTGCTGGATTCGCTTGCAGGCGTTTTTGACAGCATTGGAAAAGCGGCAATGAATGCCGGTACAGGTTTTGGGACACTGACTGACGCGGTGATCAATCTGGTATCCAACACAGGTGTCATGGATCTGGCGGCTACGCTGACAGCTACCGCAAAAGGCGTAAAAGACATTACCTCTGCGGCGTCTGAGGCAGGTAAGGGCGCGTCTGGGGTGTCACAGCTTGGCACATCGCTTGGAAAACTCGTATCGAGCGCGCGTCAGGCGGGAAACAACTTTAAAACATTTTCTGCATCCATCAAAACAACGATGAGCACTGCGGGTACAGCGATCAAAAACGCAGGGCTTAACGACAGGATGCGGGAGATGATGACCAGTGTGATTACGACCGCAAAAGGTCAGATTCAGGCATTGCAGGGCGCATTCAGCAGTACGACATTCAGTTTCAATCAGCACATTGCGGTACCACACTTCAGCATGTCCGGAAAGTTTGACGCGAAGTCAGGTTCCGTGCCGAGTGTGTATGTGTCCGGCTGGTGGGCAAAAGCCGCAAAGTACGGCGCGCTGTTTACCGAACCGACGATTATCGGTGTAGGTGACGCAAACGAGGGTGAGGTACTGCTCGGCGAAAAGAAACTGCGGGAGCTCGCAGGCGGCGGCAGGGGCGACATCAACATCAACCTTTACTATGACGCATCAGACGACGCAAATGACATGGCTCGGGACTGTGCGAGAATAATCCAGCGGTACAGAATGGCGGGGGCGATTTAAATGGCGACATATAAATACAAAGGCGCGGAGATTACAGGGACATCTACAACTGCGAAGGTGTTCAAGAACTCCGGCGTCAAAAGCGCGGTTGCAGGTGATTATTACCTCAACCGTTTGACTGGTCATGTGTACAAGTGTACAGTAGGCGGCGCCCCGAAAGCCGCAAAGTGGAAGTACATGAAGACAGATATTGTCGGCCCGCCAGAGGTCGGAGTTAATAAACTGGCTCTGAAACGTAACGGGTACAAGATGGAAGCCACATGGGCTGTTCCATCTAAGCTGACAGACAAACAGAATGGCAGGCGGGCAACAGCCCTGCAAATCACCTGGCAATTGATTAAAGCGGGAAAAGACCCGATAAAGGCTTATATTGACAAGAAGGAATCAGACACAGCTGAGTCGATTAACCTGAACAATGTGAAGTTTGGGAGTACAAAGTACACTCGTGAATCGTTCTATCCATTCTCCGGGAAGCCGAAACTCTCGAGCGTGTCGGTTATGGTTCAGCCGCGCAATACGCTTGGTTTCGTTGACTGGGACTCGGTTCAGTATGTATTTGAAAAACCCAGGAAGCCGTCGATCGGCTCATTTTCGTTTAACACAGAAACGGGTGTTGTATCGGTTACCATTACCACAAATGCAGGTACGGATAAGTATGAGCGATATGACACGAAGTATAAAATGACCGTAACGGATACGCGAACGGGTAAGACAAGAACGGTTTATGATTCACACTCAACCAGCACGAGTTCTTCGTTGACGTTCAATGTGTCTGATTATCAGCAGTTCACTTACAGCCAATACGCAAAGATTACCGTTGAGGCATACGCAAGGGGATTCAAAGGCGATTCTGACACTGTAAAATCGACCTATTATGTCGGATACCCGGCACAGGCTACGATCAAGGGTGTCGATATTTCTGGCACAACGTCTTCGGATAAATGTACGGTTCGCATCAGTACCAATAGCACAACGGCGCATCCAGTTGACCGGGTTCGGCTTGAATACCTGGCGAACGTATCGTACAGCAAAGCTTCAGACATACCGGGTGATGCCGCATGGGAATCCACGGACATAATTGACGATGCAAAGTGTTCGGCGCTTGCAATGGGGGTATCGAACCTGATTCCTGACAGGGGTAATCATACATGGGTGCGGGTAAAATCATGGCATTTGTCGGAGGCGGTGCTGTACCGTTATTCGGCATTCATGGAAGTCAAAAAGCTGTATATCTCCGCTCCGACAGCTGCAGACGACAAGATTACCATTATTTCTGCCACACCTGGAACAGATGGTAAATCAATTGTTGTCGTGCTCGGCTGGAATGAAGCAGGGACTGACGATTCAACAGGCACGGAGTTGACATGGGCGGATTCGGAAAACGCGTGGAAGTCCACAAAGGATCCGGACGCTTATGAATTCACATGGTCTGACGGCCGGCGGACAGCGGGCAGCAAAACATATCGAGACAGTGCCACGATCACCATCAAAGACCTTGACGATGGGACGAAGTATTTCATCAGGGCAAGGCGTTATCTCGAAGGTGACACAATATCATATTCGCCTTATTCCAACAGCGTTTCATGCTTCACAAGCGAAGCACCTGAAGCAATCGTGGCAACCTGTGGACGGTATGTGGCAAAAGGAGCGTCATTGCCTGTGTATTGGACGTTCTCTGGGAATGGGCTGCAGAAAAACTGGCAGATTGTAGCTTCAAACGGTACGGTGATCGCAAGCGGACAAGGGAGTATTGGAGCGACACAAATCCAAGCCAGCAGGCTGTCGCAGTTTGCGTCGAACGGAAGTATTACATTTACGGTACAGGCGTCCACAGGGTCTGGATTTGTTGTGTCTGAGGCTCACACGGTCACGATCGTGGACAACCCCGTTATATCACTCGGTGTAATCTCACCGTTGACAGTGCAGCCTATGTCTTTCAGTGTGACGGCGTCAACACTGTGCGATCTTGTCGTGATCGTGTCCAGCGCAGGTGCATCAGGGCAGTTTCCAGACGGCATGAAGCGCCAGACAATCAATGATACAATCCACAGTGAGATCTGTTCACCTGTTTGGACGGAAGGGGCAAATGACTATACAGCCACGGTTGAACTGCCAGGCGGACTTGATTTCTGGGATGGGTGCCGGTACCAGATCGTAGTCACGGCGATTGACCGTGAGACAGAACTCCGTTCTGAAGAAATCACGGCACTGTTTGATGTTGCATGGGCGCATCAGGCTCCGAGTGTGTATCCGGCAGCCACTTATACACTTACGGCAGACGCAGCGGTAGATCCGGATGCCAATTATTATACTTATGACAGTGTCGCGGATGAATATACAGTGGTAGATACAGAAGGCGGTGAGAATCCTGCATCACAGGGATGGTACACCATGACGGAAATACCCTGGATCACGCTCGAAGCGATCGACACGACAGACGATCAGGGCGTCCACCATCAGGCCATGCAGATCACACTGGTTCCGCCGGCAAATTCGCTCGCAACAGACGTGTATGACATATATCGCCTGACGGGTGACGGAGCGTACCTGATCGGAGAGAGTTTTCCGTTAGAGTGCGTAACGACAGATGAATACGCCCCGTTTGGTTCGAATCTGACGCTGTATTACCGAATCGCAATACGCACTGCAGATGGTGATGTTGAGTTTGGTGATTTCGAGTACACGGCAGAAGGGAGCAACATGCGGTTTGACTGGGCAGGTGGTTCGCTGGAGCTCCCATATAACCCGTCGGTCGCAGACAAGTACAAGAAGGATGTTGATGTCAGGTCACATATGGACGGCACGACAGATGCGTACTGGAACCAGAATATCAAACGATCGGCTTCGTTCAATTCAGATTTGATCTATCTCGAACAACAGCCGGAAATCGTGTCCGCAAGGCAGCTCGCCAGATATGCGGGCGCAGTGTTTGTCCGCCTGCCGGATGGATCGGCATATGAGGCGGACGTGCAGGTCACAGACCTGTCAAGCGACGGACGCATGACAGCAATTGCGCTGGACGCGACAGAGGTAGGGCTGACAGATGAGTTCATCTTGCCGACACCGTTCGAAGTAAACTCGGAGGGATGAGATGGAATGGAGCAAATCTTATTCAACAGAATGGCGGATCTTCCGGGTTAATCGTGATACCTGGGCGGACGCTGAGCAGGTCATGCGCGTGGATTCTATGAGCATATCCCGCACCGCTGACGGCAAACTGCTTGAATCGGGCGGGCTTGAAGCCACAGGCGAACTGACGCCGGATTATTACAGAATCGTCATGACGGCAATACAGGGCGGAGAGATCACGAGAGTGGACGTGGCAACGCTGCTGTTTGATATTGGAGGAGGAAATGTTAATTACGGCGCGCAGACGCAGGATATGAGCGGGTTTTCCGTGCTGTATCCGGCGTCAAAAACGGCAATTATCGCAGGCGAGTATGCCCCGGCTGGCGTTGATGGGGCAATGTACGCAGGCGATTTGCTTGCAAGCACGATCAATGCGCCGGTCGAGGTCGAGGGCTCGTTCACCCTGAATGACCATGTCGTGCATGAACCGGGATCATATGTGCTTGACGCTGTCTGGTCAGTGCTGGATGCCGGAAACTTCGTCATACAAATCGACGGGCGGGGCATAGTCCATATCCGTCCACGCCCGATCAGTCCGGCACTGATTCTGGATAGTTCCAACACACGGTTGCTGCAGAACGGCATAGGGATATCTGCTGATATAAGCAGCATACCGAACCGATATATCGTGATTATTGATGACAATAGGACGATAGCAGTCAATGATGATCCGAATAGCGAGGTGTCAACAGTATCCCGCGGATACTTTGTGGATGTCGTGGATGAATCACCAACACCTGTCAACGGTGAAACAATAGGTGATTATGCCACACGCAGGCTTTCGCAGCTGAGCGTCCTTGAAAGCGAGAGGACATATACAAGAGAGTACGCGCCGGATGTCAATCTATATGACATAGTCCGTGGATCCATAGCCGGACTGCAGGGCGATATGC
>JAFVEX010000141.1 GCA_017475785.1 Eubacterium sp.
AGCTCTCTGAAAACGGATGCGTAACTCTTGTCATACTGGATGTAAAGCTTAACAGCCTTCAATCGATCTTCGTAGGAATACATGTGCGTGACCTCCTCCTGTCAATGACCTCATTTGGTCCAGGATTTCGTCCGCATCCCCAAAACTTCTCACAAAATTACACAGAATTGCCGTCTGAAATTTGTTGAATTTTATTTTCGGAAAAGCCCCTAAAGTCATTGCAATATTATTACGAATGCATTACAATATCTGGTGTGGAACATGATCGAGAAACTAGATCATGTGTTCGAATGAAAGAAATAGCATTTTAGACCCCAGATCTTGTAAGAGGGGAGATTATAGATATTATGAAGAAAAAATTTGCGAAATATATCATTTTGGCTGCAGTTCTGGCTTCCACGCAGGTGCTTCCTGTCGGGGCTGTCACAATGGGCGAGCTGGTTCAGCAGAAGAACGAGACGACAGCAAATCTGGAGAAGCTGCAGGGCAATATCAGGACGCTGGAGAAGCAGAAGAAGGAAATCACAGGAGAGATTGATTCGCTGGACGCGAAGCTGGTCACGTCGATTGCGGCGATCAATAAGCTGAGTGATAAGATTGAAAACAAAGAAAAAGATATCAACACGACGACACTGAATCTCGCTGATGCCGAGGAGCGCGAAGACACCTGTTACAACGCGATGAAGAAGCGTATCCAGTACATCTATGAGAGCGGCGGGACGACCGGCATGACACTGGCGCTGTTTGCGAAGTCCAGTATTACGGATCTGGTCAGCAAGGCGGATCTCGCGCAGGACATGTACGACTACGACAGAAAGTGTCTGAACGAATACGCGGACGCCGTTCAGGCGGTAAAGGATCTGAAGCAGGAGCAGGAGACGCAGAAGGCTGAATTTGAGACCATGAAGGAGGAACAGGAGGACGAGAAGTCCAACCTGGAAAAGCTGAAGAAGGAGGCAAAAGCCACTTCGGCGGATTACGATAAGGAACTTGCAGAGGCGCAGGACAAGGCTCTGGAATACCAGGAGCTGATCACCGCCCAGAACCAGGCGATTCAGGAGCTGGAGGCGATCCAGCGCCGCGCGGCAGAGGAAGCGGCGGCCAGAAAGGCTGCGGCAGAAGCGGCGGCATATGAGCAGGCACAGCAGGCGGCTGCCGCGGCGGCTGCGGAAGCCGAGGCCGAACCGGAGACATATGACACCGGGTACGAGGAAGATAACAGTTATACCGGCGGTGCTGATTATGAAGATTCCGGTGAAGACATGACGGATCAGTCCGGCTATGATGACGGTGATTATGACGGCGGCAGCGATGACTCCGACTCCTATGTCTCTGAGGGCAGCGGCTCCGGTTCGGGAAGCGGGTCAGCAGGATCCTCGTCGGATTCTTCGTCCGGAAGCAGTGCTTCGTCCGGATCATCATCCGGGTCTGCGTCCAGCGGGCAGGATGTGATTGATTATGCGATGCAGTTCGTAGGGAATGATTATGTGTACGGAGGAAACAGTCTGACAGACGGCGTTGACTGCTCCGGATTTGTAAATCAGGTGTACTCGCACTTTGGCTATGACGTAGCGAGGCAGTCTTCCGAGCTGCGAAGCTCCGGCACTGAGGTGTCTTACGCAGACGCGCAGCCTGGCGACATCGTCTGTTACAGCGGACACGTAGGTCTTTACATGGGTGACGGCCAGATCGTGCACGCCTCAGATCCGACACGTGGAATTATCAGCGGAACAGACGCGACTTATGATGATATTCTCTCAGTCAGGCGTGTAGTGGACTGAGTTAAAAAGCAATTAATACAATGGTTTTCTTCTTTCGTGAGGCAGGCCAGAGCTGTATGAATGCGGAGATTTGGAGAGTACCTGAGAAATCATGGATATCTGCATCGCAGATGTTCAAATAGATAGATGTATTCATAATGACAAAAAGCGGGAACCGGATTTAAATCCGGTTCCCGTTGGTTTTCGGGAATTGCCGAGGGCTTTCACCGCGGCAATCAGAATCATTATATCAGAAGATATCGTTCGGTACAGGGCCGTCCGGTCCGCCGTACTTGTAGAAGCCTTCTCCGCTCTTCATGCCGAGCTTGCCGGCACGAACCATCTGCTTCATCAGGATCGGGACGCGATACTTCTGGTCGCCTGTCTCCTCTTCCAGTGTGTTCATGATTGCCATGCAGACATCCAGTCCAACCAGATCGCCGAGTGCCAGCGGTCCCATCGGGTGGTTTGCGCCGAGCTTCATGCAGGTGTCGATACCAGCGACATCAGCAACGCCCTCCTGCAGGCAGAAGATACCTTCGTTGATGTACGGGATCAGGATACGGTTTACGACGAATCCAGGAGACTCGGAAACCTTTACCGGAACCTTGCCGATGGTCTTCGCGATCTCAACCATCTGATCTACATACTCCGGCGGAGTTGTCAGGCCGCTTGCGATCTCGATCAGCTTCATGACAGGAGCCGGATTGAAGAAGTGAAGGCCGACGACCGGCTTCGGAAGACCTGCGGAGATCTCTGTGATGGACAGAGAGGAGGTGTTCGTTGACCAGATGGTGTCTTCCTTTGTGTTCACATCGTTCATCAGGTGGGTCAGAACGCTGAGCTTGACATCCATTTCCTCGGAGATGGACTCGACGATGAGATCTGCCTCGCCTGCCAGATCATCCATCAGTCCCCATGTCAGGCGCTCTTTGACGCCGTCGAGCAGAGACTGGTCAGCCTTGCCTCTTGCGACGCGCTTTTCGATGCCGCCGATGATTTTGTTGTAAGCTTTCTCGATACGCTCCGGATTACGTCCGCACAGGAATACATGCTCGATGTCAGCGCACTGAGCGAAAGCCTGCGCGATGCCGCTTCCCATTGCACCATTGCCGATAACTGCTACTTTCATATTTGCAATCTCCCTTATAAATTAAATATGAAGGTTTGCGCTGTTCCTCTGCAGGTCATTTGCGAGAACGGGCCTGCATGAGGAACACACAAATCAAATGAACAGATTACTCTCTCTCAACAACCATTGCGCAGCCCATGCCGCCGCCGATGCAGAGTGTCGCGAGACCCTTCTTGGCATCACGCTTCTCCATCTCGTGAAGCAGGGTTACGAGGATACGGCATCCAGAAGCGCCGATCGGATGTCCGAGGGCTACTGCGCCGCCGTTGACGTTGACTTTTTCCATATCGAACTCAAGGTCATGCGCGACTGCCAGAGACTGTGCGGCAAACGCCTCATTTGCCTCGATCAGATCCATATCAGCAACGCTCATGTCGAGTCTCTTCATCAGCTTTCTGGTTGCCGCGACCGGTCCGACACCCATGATAGACGGATCCACGCCGCCCAGGCATCCGCCGAGCCATGTAGCCATCGGCTTAACGCCGAGTTCTTTTGCCTTCTCTTCGCTCATGACAACGATTGCAGCGCCGCCGTCATTGATACCGGAAGCGTTACCTGCTGTTACGATGCCGTCCGGCTTGAATGCCGGGCGAAGCTTTGCGAGGCCTTCCATGGAAGTACCTTTGCGCGGGCCTTCGTCGGTATCAACAGTAACCATGTTCTTTTTCACTTTTACTTCGACCGGAACGATCTCATCTTTGAAGCGTCCGCTCTCGATTGCAGCAACTGCCTTCTCCTGGCTCTTTACAGAGAATGCGTCCAGATCTTCTCTGGTCAGTCCCCACTGCTCAGCGACGTTCTCAGCAGTAATGCCCATGTGGTAGTCATTGAATGCGTCCCACAGACCATCCTTTACCATGGTGTCGACGAGCTTTCCGTCAAACAGACGATATCCGAAACGTGCATTCATAGCAGCGTACGGCGCGAGGGACATGTTCTCGCATCCGCCTGCGACAACGATGTCAGCGTCGCCTGAGCGAACCATCTCTGCAGCCATGTTGACAGCGTTCAGACCGGAACCGCAGACAACGTTAATTGTGACTGCCGGGCACTCGATCGGAAGACCTGCCGCGATGGAAGCCTGGCGGGCAACGTTCTGGCCCTGGCCTGCCTGAAGGACACAGCCCATGATGACTTCGTCAACCTGATCAGCCGGAACACCTGCGCGGTTCAGTGCTTCCTTAATTACGATAGCGCCGAGCTCTTTTGCCGGAACAGTTGAAAGGCCGCCGCCCATTTTGCCGATTGCTGTACGACACGCACCTGCTAATACTACTTTCTTTGCCATTCGCTAGAGTACCTCCTTGATAAATTAGATCAAATGAACTGATAATAGTTTAACATACACGTTTTTTTTCTACAAGTATAAATGTGGATACGCACTCTTTTTTATGTGGTTCATGGTTGAAAATAAAGGGATTTTTTGATATGTTTTTCTTTGATGAGAAAGAAAGCAGCTGACTTTCCGTCGCACGCATGTGATTTGTGCAGGCGCCGTGAAGCCGGAAGCAGATGAAGTTGTCTGGATTTGACGTATATTTTTTAAGGAGATGTCACATGATCAATGAAACAATGATGCAGCTGGGCAATGTCCGCTCGGTAATCAGGGAGCTGTTTGAGTACGGTAAAAAGAGAAAAGCGGAGGTGGGAGAGGAAAATGTGTATGATTTCAGCCTCGGCAACCCGAACGTCCCGGCTCCGGCTTCTGTAAATGAGACGATGATCGAACTGCTGGGCAGCCGCGATGATTATTATCTGCATGGATATACCTCTGCGCAGGGTGACGCGGACACGCGCGCGGCGATCGCGGAAAATCTGAACAAACGGTTCGGAACTGCTTTTCACGCGGATAATTTTTACATGACCTGCGGCGCCGCCGCTTCTCTGAAAATCAGCATAACAGCCCTGTACACGCCGGGTGACGAGATCATCGCGCTGACGCCGTACTTCCCGGAGTACCGCGTCTTTGTGGAGACGGCCGGGGCAAAGCTTGTGGAGGTCAGCTCAGATCCTGACACGTTTCAGATTGATTTTGAAAAGCTTGCGGCGGCCATTACGGAGAACACGAAGGCGATGATCCTGAACTCGCCGAACAATCCTTCCGGCGTTGTGTACCGCGGGGACTCCATCGAGAAGCTTGCGGCGCTGCTGAACGAGCGCGCGGCGGAATACAGACACCCAATCTACCTGCTGGTGGATGAGCCCTACCGTGAGCTGGTGTATGACGCGGATACAGTGGTTCCTTATATTACGAAGTATTACGATAATACCATCGTCTGCTATTCGTACAGCAAATCCCTCTCGCTTCCGGGCGAGCGCATCGGGTATATCCTCGTGCCGGATCAGCTGGAGGGCAGCAGGGACGTTTACGCCGCGGTCTGCGGAGCGGGACGCGCGCTCGGATATGTCTGCGCGCCGAGTCTTGCGCAGCATGTCGTCGAAAAATGTACAGGGCAGGTTGCGGATCTTTTCATCTACCGGGAGAACCGCGATCTTCTCTACAATACGCTTACGGAATATGGCTATACCTGCATTTATCCGGACGGCGCGTTTTATCTGTTTGTCAAGGCCATGGAGCCGGACGCGAACGCATTCTGCGAGCGGGCAAAGCAGCATGACCTGCTTCTGGTGCCGGCTGACAGCTTTGGCACGCCGGGATATCTGCGGATCGCCTATTGCGTTCAGACAGAAATGATCCGGCGCGCGCTTCCGGCGTTTAAGGCGCTCGCGGAAGAATATCAGAAAATCGTCTGATCTGCGCGGAATACATAAAATTGTCTGAATTGTGCACATAATTAATTCTAAAAAAAGTGCACAAACAATGTTAAATAACTGTTAAGAAACATTACGCTTATGTATAGTTTACCGGATTTGAGCAATTTGTAACATAATCCACTTATCCACAAAACAGAGGGTTGAAAAGACGCGAAAAACGGACTTATACACGAAGTTATCCACTTTATCCCCGAGATCAGTGGAAAATTATCGGTTTAACATAAGCAAATGTGAACGAACAGATGTTTTTGGAAAAACTTCCGAATTTGTAAAAAAGGTGGAAAAAGTCCTTTTCTGCCTTGACAAATCAATCGTCAAAACATTAGAAAACGGGTTCTGAAATTGTGCATGAAGATCGGGAATAATCAGACGATTTATGAAATTGACGTAAAATAATTTGTGTCGAAATTGTAATACTGTGGTGAAAAAACATGTGGTTTGTGATAAACTGACCATATCACACAGAAACCTTGACGAGAAGGTAATAACCATGAGCAAGAAGACCAGAAAAATCAGTATCATTGTGTTTGCGGCTGCGTTCGCGGCGGTTCTGGCAGGCGTACTGCTGACGCATCCCGCGGCGAAGCATGAGACGATCCAGGAGACCATGCGGGACGCTGTTCTGCACGGCGCGAACAAGATCAGTCTGTTTGGACTGAAGGATGTGAATCCGGGGCTGATCTCCGCGTTTACCGTCACGGGGATTATCTTTGTGTTTGCCCTGATTGTGCGGATTTTCGTGATCCCGCGCTTTCAGATGGTTCCCGGCAAATTCCAGCTTCTGCTGGAACAGGCGGTCGGTCTTTTTGACGGCCTGGCGAAGTCGAACAGCCCGCACAGAAACGGATTTCTGGGCGCCTATATTTTTACGGCAGGCGTCTACATCTTTATTGGAACGATTTTTGAGCTGTTCGGCGTTCAGGCGACCACTACCGCCGGCACGGCGATGTCGCTGCCGGCTCCGCTCTCGGACATCAACGGCGCGATCTGTCTCGGGGTTCTTTCCTACTGTATTATTCTGTCGGGCGGAATCGTGGGGAACGGCCTTCGCGGCGTCGGGCAGACTCTGAAGGATTTTTCTCTTCCAATTTCCATGAGCTTCCGAATGTTCGGCGCGCTTCTCTCTGGCGCGCTTGTCACGGAGCTTGTGTATTATTATCTTAATCTGAGCATCGGACTTCCCGTGCTGGTCGGCGTCCTGTTCACGCTGCTGCACGCGCTGATCCAGGCATATGTCCTGACGATGCTGACCTCGCTTTTCTACGGCGAGGTTTCGGAAAAACATGAAAAGAAGCCCAAACAGAAAAAAGTCAGAAAACAGAAAAAAACAGTCTCGGAGGTAAACGCATAATGAAAAGGTTAAGCAAGAGAATGTCGGCAATTTTACTGCTGCTTATGATCATCGGAATTCTTGCGGTTCCGGTGGCGGTTCACACCGTACGCGCGGCAGACAACCAGGCTGTCGCCGCGGAAACAGAGGCGCAGACGGCTGACAGCAGCACCGGATCGAAGGCTATTGCAGCGGCGCTCTGCGTCGGTCTGGGCGCGCTCGGCGGCGGCATCGGAATGGGTATGGCGATTTCAAAATCCGCTGAGGGTATCTCCCGTCAGCCGGAGGCATCCGGTGATATCCGGACCACGCTGATGCTTGGTCTTGTATTTATCGAGACAGCAATCATCTATACGCTGATTGTCGCGATTCTGGTTATCTTCGTATTGTAGTTCGTATTGTAGAAAGAAAGAGAGTGAGCAAGCATGCCATTAAATATTGATATTCAGCAGATTTTTCTGCATCTGCTCAACTTTATCATTCTTTTTGCGGTTCTCTATTTCCTGCTGTATAAGCCGGTGCGGAATTTCATGAACAAGCGCATCGCGTTTTATCAGGATCAGGATGACAAGGCGAAAGAGAATCTCGAGAAGTCAGAGGCGGCCAGGGCGGAGTATGAGGAGAAGCTCAGCGCTGCCGACGATGAGATCATGCAGATGCGGGAGAAGGCGCAGGCAAAGATGAAGGATGACCGGGCGAAGCGTCTCCAGCAGGCGCAGGACGAGGCGGAGCAGATCGTCTCGAAGGCGCGTGAGCGCGCGGTGGCGGAGCACGACCGGATCATCGAAAACGCGCAAAAGGAAATTACAGAGATTGTTTCTGAGGCGGCAGAGAAAATCATTCTTTCGCCGGACGTGTCGGACAGCTTTGACCAGTTCCTTGACACGGTTGAGAGGGAGGAATCATGATTTTTAAAAAACGCAGGGAAACGGCTGACACAGCTGTTCTCTACTCGCTTACGCCGCCCGACAGGAAGCAGGAAAAGCGATTTGAGGCGTTTCTCGAGAAGCAGTACGGTCAGGAAATCACTCTTGTCTGGAAGCAGAGCGAGGCCTACCCTTCCGGATTTCGTCTGGAGGTTGGCTCTGAGGTATATGACTGGACAGCGGAAGGAAAGCTGCAGCAGTTGAAGGAACGCCTGCAGAATCTTCCGACCAGGACGGACAACATTATCCCGCTGATCCGGGAGAGTGTCGAAGCCTGGGAGCCGGCTGTTTCCGCGCAGGAGATGGGCCGCATACTGACAGTTGGAGACGGCATCGCGACCATCAGCGGACTGGAGCATGCGACATACGGTGAAATCCTGATTTTTTCCACAGGGACACGCGGCATGGTGCAGGAGCTCCGCCGCAGTGAAATCGGCTGTATTCTGTTCGAGGAGGACGATGAGATCAGCGAGGGGAGCGAAGTCCGCAGGACGGGCAAGACCGCCGGCGTGCCGGTAGGAGACGCCTTTCTCGGCCGCGTCGTGAATCCGCTCGGAATGCCTATCGACGGATATGGCGAGATTGAGGCGGACGGCTACAGGCCGGTCGAGCAGCCGGCGCCGGGAATCATTGACCGCCAGCCGGTCAATACGCCGATGGAAACAGGAATTCTCTCAATCGACTCGATGTTCCCGATCGGGCGCGGACAGCGCGAGCTGATCATCGGAGACCGCCAGACAGGCAAGACGGCCATTGCCGTAGATACCATCCTGAACCAGAAGGGCAAGGATGTGATCTGTATCTATGTCGCGATCGGACAGAAGGCAAGTTCAGTCGCGCAGCTGGTCAACAATCTGCAGACCCGCGGCGCGATGGATTATACCATTGTCGTAAACGCGTCTGCCAGTGACGCGGCGCCTTTGCAGTATATCGCACCGTACGCGGGCTGCGCGATGGGCGAGTATTTTATGGATAAAGGACGCGATGTCCTGATCATTTATGATGATTTGTCCAAGCACGCGATCGCGTACCGGTCGATGAGCCTTTTGCTGGAGCGCTCTCCCGGCCGCGAGGCGTATCCTGGAGACGTTTTTTATCTGCACTCAAGATTGCTGGAGCGCTCTGCGCATCTCTCAGACGAGAGAGGCGGCGGATCCATTACGGCGCTGCCGATTGTTGAGACACAGGCGGGCGACGTCTCGGCTTATATTCCGACCAATATTATCTCGATCACGGACGGGCAGATATTCCTGGAGAGCGATCTGTTTTTCTCCGGTCAGCGTCCGGCGGTCAACGTCGGTCTGTCCGTATCCCGTGTCGGCGGCGACGCCCAGACAAAGGCCATGAAGAAATCGGCCAGCACGCTGCGCCTGGATCTCGCGCAATACCGCGAGATGGAGGTGTTTACGCAGTTTTCCAGCGATCTGGATGACACCACCAAGAGGCAGCTCCAGTACGGTATGGGTCTGATGCAGATGCTGCGGCAGAAACAGTATCACCCGTATGCGCAGCATGAGCAGGTTATTATCCTGGTGGTAATGCTGGGCCATATTATGCAGGATGTGCCGACAGAGAAAATCACGCGGTGTATCCGCGACATGCTGACGTACTTCCAGAATTCTTACGGCGCGCTCTGCGAGGACATCGATGAGACGGGGCAGCTGCCGGAGGATGAGAAAGAGACCATCCTGAAAGCCGGCAGGAAATTTGTCGCCGGCTGGCTGGAGGGACAGAAGGGCAGATAAACCGCCGCTGTCTGATGTCCGGACTGTGGAAATGAGCAGAGTCCGGCAGACGGCTGACGTGTGCTGAGGTGTTGTATGCCTACAACCAAGGAAATCAAAAACCGCATCAAGAGCGTCAGGGACACGCAGAAAATCACGAACGCGATGTATCTGATCGCGTCGAAGAAGATGCGCAAGGCCAAGAGTGAGCTGGATCGCACCCGGCCGTATTTCAACGCGGTCGGAAATGAGATCCGCCGGGTGTTCCGCGTCAAGGAGGACGTCGAGAGTCCCTATTTTTATCCGCCCCGCTCCGCGCCGGATCTGGTCGGTCCGTACGCGGTACTGGTCATAACGGCGGATAAGGGTCTCGCGGGCGCCTACAATCAGAATGTCATTCGCGAGGCAAACCGTCTGATAAAAAAGAGGACAGAGCTCAGCAAGGGTGTTGATGAGGCAAAGCTGTTTGTCGTCGGAGAGTACGGGCGGCAGTATTTCCTGTCCCGCAGGATTCCGATAGAGCAGAGCTTCCTTTATACCGCGCAGAATCCGACGCTGGACCGCGCCAGAGAGATCACCGGGATTCTTCTGGATCTCTATGACCGCGGGGAGATCGTCAAGGTTTACATCGTGTATACTGACATGAAGAGCGCGATGCAGGAGGAGGCGCTGTTCAGGCGTCTGCTGCCGTTCCACAGGGGCGATTTTAAGACCGATACGGTAGAGGAAGCCGTGAAGGAGCCTTTTGAATTCCGCCCTTCTGTCGCGAAGGTGCTCGACGAAGTCGTCCCGTCATACCTGACAGGGTTTATTTACAGCGCGCTGGTAGACAGCTTCTGCAGTGAGCAGAACGCGCGCATGATGGCGATGGATACCGCCAGCAGCAACGCGAAGGAGCTGATTGCCGATCTGACGATGCAGTACAACCATGTCCGCCAGGGCGCGATTACGCAGGAAATTACAGAGATTTCTTCCGGAGCGAAGGCGATGCGGAAGAAACGTGAAGGAGAATAGCATGCAGGGAACGATTGTTCAGATTTCAGGCTCGGTTGTCGATGTGCAGTTTGCGTCAGGGCAGGTGCCGAAGCTGCGGGAAGCACTGACGGTGACTGTGGAAGGGCGCCGGATGTTTATGGAAGTTGAACAGCACATCGGCAAGGCGATGGTCCGCTGTATCATGCTCGGCGAAAGCGAGGGGCTCGCGCGTGGTCTTGAGGTGACGGCGACCGGCGGAGGCATCCGTGTGCCGGTCGGGCCGCAGACACTCGGACGGATGTTCAACGTGCTCGGCGAGCCGATCGACGGCGGCGCGCCGATTGACGACCGGGAAGAGCGCTGGCAAATACACAGGAGCGCGCCTTCTTTTGATGAACAGAGTCCGGCTGTCGAGATTCTTGAGACGGGTATTAAGGTCATTGATTTGCTGGAGCCGTATCCGAAGGGCGGAAAAATAGGCCTGTTCGGCGGCGCCGGCGTCGGAAAGACCGTCCTGATCCAGGAATTGATCCACAGCGTCGCCACGGAGCACGGCGGATATTCGATTTTTACAGGAGTCGGAGAGCGGTCCCGTGAAGGCAATGAGCTGTGGAATGAGATGCAGGCGAGCGGCGTTGTGGACAAGACGGCACTGGTCTTCGGACAGATGAATGAGGTGCCGGGCGTCCGTATGCGCGTCGCACTTTCCGGGCTGACGATGGCAGAATATTTCCGGGATCAGGAAAACAAGGATATCCTGCTGTTCATTGACAACATCTTCCGCTTTGTGCAGGCGGGCAGTGAGGTATCCACCCTGCTTGGACGCATGCCCTCCGCGGTCGGCTATCAGCCGACGCTTGCGGAAGAGATGGGCGCGCTGCAGGAGCGCATTACTTCTACAAAAAAAGGTTCCGTCACCTCTGTTCAGGCGGTCTATGTGCCGGCGGACGACCTGACGGATCCGGCTCCGGCGACAACCTTTACGCATCTGGATGCCACGACCGTTCTCGCGCGCAGAATCGCGGAGCAGGGAATCTATCCGGCTGTGGATCCGCTGGAATCAACCTCCAGAATTCTGGAAGCCGACATCGTCGGAGAAACCCATTACCAGATCGCGCGACAGGTGCAGGAAATCCTGCAGAAGTACCGCGAGCTGCAGGACATCATCGCGATTCTCGGCATGGACG
>JAFVEX010000142.1 GCA_017475785.1 Eubacterium sp.
AGGCGCCGGTCACGCCGTCCACACCCTCGGTGGTGCCCGCCTCGACAATGCGCTCACAGTAGCTGTTCAGGGGATTGGCAAAGGGGGTGAAATAGTCCGCCGTGGAGGTCTTGAGGACCTCATAGCTCACCTCGGTCAGGGCGTTTTCACTGAAGCTGCACTTGACATCGACGGTGGCATAGGGCGTGGTCTGCACACTGGTATAGGTGCCAGGGATGAAGCCGACAGAGGCGCCCTCCGCCTGAGCGGTGGGTGTGCGGAAAGCTGTGCCCGCGGCCAGGCCGACGGCGCCGGCCGCCATGCCCTTAATAAAATTGCGTCTGGAAATATTGGTGCTCATGTTTGCCTCCTTAAGTAAAAGTTGATTGATCTGCTGGTTCCATTTTAACACAGCATCGGACAGCGTCGGCTTAAAGTTGACCTGTTTTCACTAAAGATTCGCTAAAGGTCAGAAAACGGAATTGTCCTTGCAGCAGATTTGGGGTATACTTCAGCTATGAAGTCGAGAGGAGATGGTCCGGGATGAAGCGCAATCGATGGCAGGTGCTCAGTGTCCTCGTAGTACTCCTTTTCTCAATGATGCTTGTCGGTGCCCTCTATCGGATCAATGTCAACTCTCCGAGAATGGAGCTGGCGGAGCTGGCAGAGCTGGAGAAAGTACCGGAGGGCGGCCCGTTCCTGCTGGAAGGCGGCAGGCTCACGGAGACCGCGGACGGCGAGGCCGTATATCTTCTTTCCTTTCATTATGACGGGACCGGATTTCTCTATTTCCCGAGGATGGATTCGGCGGTGATCAACGGCAGCCGGCCTACGGAACGGATGTATCGCGGATATGTCGCCGAGCTGGGGGCCGATAAGACAAACAACGGAGACTACAACGTGGAAATCCATGCGGAAGGAGGATCCCTGTCGCCGACATTCTGCTCCGTATATTTCGGTACCGAAAGGCAGATCTCCGACTTCATCAGCGTATCGTTGGAAGGGAACGCCTATCTGCAGGGCTTCTGCTTTGCGATTGTTTTGCTGTCATTGGTGCTCTATCTGTTTAAACCGAGCGAGAAATACCTGATCTGGCTGGCGCTGCTGGCCTTTTTCCGCGGCAGTTATTACCGATTCAATGTTCTGTTGGGAGCGCTGACCTGGATGCCGGTGTTCTCGTTTCTGAATGAGCCCACTGTGTATCTGGTTTTATTCGAGCTTCTGGCGGCTTTTTTTCAGTATCAGCTTCTGAAGAGCTTTGTCTCGGTAAAACTGGGACGGATTTCAATCATGTGGTATGCGTGCGCGGCGGTTCTCCCGGTGCTTGTTCTGCATGCGTATGCCTTTGCCGTGTCCGTTTCGAGCATCATCTTCTTCACCGTCGTGTACCTGGGCTTCCTGATCTGTTTCCTGAGGCTGCCGGATGAAGCCGTCATAGAGAAAATGCTGTTAATCACTTCCTGGGTATTCACGCTTGTTCTCAGAATGTTCGATGAGTTCTGCGAACTGGGCCTGATCCCCGTGGGGGATATCAACCTGAAGTACCGTCTCCGTGGCCTGGCATCGGTCATCTTTATTCTGGCCTTCTTTGTGGTGGTAGGAAAGCGCTTTGCGCAGAAGTTCCAGGAGGCGGATGAGCTGAATGTCCATCTGGAAGATGAGATCCGGAGAAAGGCACGGCAACAGACACTGTTTGTCAGGAGCATGCTCCACAATCTGAAAACGCCGCTGTTCTCTCTCGGCGGCTACAGCGACATGGCGCTGCACTCTATGGAGAAGGACCCCGAACGGGCAGTTACATATATGAAGAAAGCCCGCGAAAAAGCGATTTTCGCAGGCGAACTGATGGATCATATTTTCCTTGTGACACAGATGGAATCGGACATGGTGCATATGCAGTTTGCACCGGTCAATCTGAGCGCACTGCTGAAGGCGGTCTCCGAAACACCGACATCCGGACTGGAGAACCGGCAGCTGGATCTGCGCTTTGAGGTGCCGGATCAGCTCTATCTGCAGGGTGACCAGCTCTATCTGCGGCAGGCGTTTCAGAACATCGTGGACAATGCGAGAATCAATACGCCGGACGGCGGAAGCATCAGAATCTGGACGGTACAGGAGCCTGGACGTGTGACGGTACACATCGCGGACACCGGCTACGGAATCGCCAGGGAAGATCAGGAAAAGATCTTTGACGCGTATTATTCTAACCGGCATGAGGGACAGAAGAGCTCGGGACTCGGACTGTACATCACCGCGGAGATCGTCAAACGCCACAACGGGACGATCGGTGTGGAGAGCCGGCCGGGAGAGGGCGCTGATTTTGCGGTTCAGCTGCCCTGTGAATCCGAGACGCTGCCGTCAGAGAAAATATAACCATCCCGCAGGTGTGTTCGGATGAAGGCCGGCTTCAGAGGATCGTCTTCGATTTTCTGCCGAAGATGACTGACGTGAACAAACAGTGCTCTGACATCGCCGATGCTCGGACGCTGCCAGACGGCCTGGTAGATCTCATCGAAGGTGATAAACCGGCCCGGATTGCTCATGAAGTAATACAGAAGCTCATATTCGGTCGGGGACAGATTCAGCCTGGTTCCGTTCTTACGGGCGGTTCTTACAGAGGTGTCCATCTCCAACGGACCGACGCGCAGAACGGGATGTTCTGTGCGGATCATCTGGGCGCGCCGCAGATTGGCCTCAATGCGGGCGATCAGCACGGCCGGACGAAAAGGCTTGACCAGATAGTCGTCTCCTCCCATATTCAGCGCTCTCACAATGGTTTCGTCGTCGTTGATGCAACTGATAAAGATGACGGGACAGTTGGAGAGCGTTCTCAATTCTGCGCAGAAATCAATTCCGTCGATGCCCGGCAGCTGGATATCCAGCAGAGCCAGATCAAATCGGCGCATGCGCAGAAGGGAACGCGCCTGTTCCGCACTGTGGGTGATTGTGACATTGTAGTCTTCTTTTTCCATCAGGTAAAACTGAAGAATCTCGCAGATTTCTTCATCATCTTCGACAAGCAGAATGTTAACCACAGGCGGCACCTCCCAGGGGAGAAGATATGTCCGAAGGATAATTCATTATACGGGAATCGGCGCGTGAAATCAATTCATAAATCATGATGAAAAGCGAGACGAAGCGCCGTCGACTTAACCGGAGGGAAGTTACGGAAGGGAATACGAACAATATCTTCTTTTCTCCGTCCCGACGGTCGTTTGCTCCGAGTGGCCGGAATAGAGAACGGTGTCATCGGGAAGGGTAAATATCTTCTCCATAATACTTTCTGCAAGTTCCTGACGATTGCCGCCCGGATATCGATCATTCCCGATACTTCCCCTGAAGATCGTGTCGCCCACAAAGGCGACGTGATCTTTTTCGCTGTAATAGACGACAGAGTCCGTGGTGTGGCCGGGTGTATGAATCACCCGGAGCCTGCAGGCACCGTTCTGCAGGCAGATACTCTCCCCGGCTCGGAGCGGCCTTACATCTTTTACCACCCGCTCCCCGATACAGAAGGACGACAGGTTCATTTCTCCGTCCATCAGGTAGCGGTCGGCATTTTCATAAGCGTAGGCCGGAATGTGGCAGGTGTCGCGAAGTTCGTCGACAGCACCGGTGTGATCGAAATGTCCGTGTGTCAGCAGAATAGCCTCAATTACCCATCCTTCCCGCCGAATGATGGCGAGCAGTCTCTGCGCCTCTGCCCCCGGGTCAATCACAAATCCATGTCGGGTCTCTTCGTCGATATAGAAGAAGCAGTTCTCGGCAAAATAGCCCTTTACGGGCACACAGCGTACCATGGCGTCAGGAGAGTCTGCAGCCTTCGGGGCCGCAGCTCATTCCGGAAGCCATCTGCTCTTCGGCTTCTTTCGCCATCAGCTTCAGAAGCGCTTCTCGCAGTCCTTTGGAATCAGGTGCGCCGGAAATGCTGTACTTGCCGTTGATAACAAAGAAGGGAACAGCATGTACACCGTGATAGGCAGCCTCCCGCTCATCCATGACCACGTCGTCGTGATACTTGTCGGATTTAAGCACCTCCCGCACTTCTTCCGCATCCAGGCCGCATCGCTCGGCGATCTCCTGCAGAAGTGTGTGGTCGGCAAGCTCCCTGTTTTGGGTGAAATAGGCATCAAACAGCGCCTCAATCACGCGATCGGTCAGGGCGGGATCGCCCTTGCTCTGTGCCAGCTTGGTCAGCCGATGGGCATCCATGGTGTTGGTAAAAAGCGTTGTGGCATAGTTAAAGTCGATTCCTTCGTCCCGGCCCATTCGGGAAATTGTCTCGATCTGCCGTCCGGCCGCTTCCATGCTGATGCCGTACTTATGGGCAAAGCGGGTTTGGGTGTCGCCTTCGGCATGCAGTCCCGCAGAGGGATCAAGCTGGAAGCTCTTCATCTCGATCTCGGTTCCCTTTAATTCGGGAATCTGATCCAGCGCCTTTTTCAGGCGGGCTTCTCCGATGTAGCAGTAGGGGCAGGCATAGTCAGACCAGTAAGTAATTTTCATCAGAATGCAATCCTTTCCAAATAAAACATGTTCTATTTGCAATTATACGCAGAATATGGTATTCTGTCAATAGTTTTAGAACGAGTTTTATTTCGGAGATGACTTTTATGGCGAATAAACGCGGCCGTCCGTCCAAGGCCTCCGAGCCGTCAGACGCAAAGCAGAAGCTGATCGACACGACGGTGGAGCTGGTCAAGAAGTATGGCGCAGATGCGATTACGGTGCGTAATGTCTGCGAAGAAGCAGGTTTATCCATCGGGACCTTCTATCACCATTTTCAGAACAAGGATGACCTCCTGATGTATTTTGTGCGGGAGGAATCCTTCGACAGTTTCGTACTGGAGACCCCGCTTGAAGATATTGCCGGACGTGTCTGTGAACTGTATATGCATCTGATCAGCCGCTATCTCACGCTGGGTGAGGAGTTCATGAAAAGCTTTTATACCACCGGGAATAAGGCGCTGTCTGCCTATATGGGGCAGGAAAACGGCTGCTTTGCCGAGGGGACCGTCATGTCCCGGTGTGAGCGAGAGCTGGTCGATGCCCGTGAACAGGGATTCCTGGAGAAGGGTGCTGACCCTCATCTGCTCAGCATGGACATCTGCACAATCGTAAAAGGCTGCGTGTTCGAGTGGGCGCTCGATGACGGAAGGATGAATATTGCGGAGAGCCTGGAGCGGATTGTCCGTGCATATCTGGAGATCTACAGAAAAGCAGGCCGGAGAAACAACGCATGACATGGAATCCAATGGAATAGTCTCTGGGCATGGATGCAACTTTCGGTATTGACGCGGCAGCTCATGCAGCAGAATATGCCCTGAGCTGATCCTTGTCTCTTCGGAATCGTATATTCAAAACTTGAAATCTATAAGAGAAAACAGGCTGCCTTACCGTTTGCAGCTGCAGTGGTCAACTGCCGGTTGACAGAATGAACGCCTCTTTTAGTTCACAAAACTCCATTGATTTTTCCGATCATTGTGCTTATAATAAAGATAACAAGATATGGAGAAACAGATATGGGTGCAGAAACTACCGTTACATTTGTCCTTGGCGGTCAGATCTTTGAGTATGACAGTGAAAAAGAAGCCATCAATCTCAAGAAGCATGGAATCTCATTTCGTACGGCAGCTCGTGTCTTTTTTGATGAAGACTACATTGAGGAAGCAGATTTTGGTCACAGCGACGATGAACAACGGTATAATGTGATTGGCGATACTTCTGCAGGTAATATCTTTCGAGCTCAAGAAGAACGTGGTCTTGCCACTATTGGAAGGGTCGATCGTTTTGTAGGCGATATAAATGACATTCTTTATGTCGTATACACAGAGAGAACCAGGAAAGAAGAGAGCGGTAAACTATTAGATATTATCAGGATTATTTCCGCAAGACTTGCCAACAATTTTGAAAGGGGGCTATACTTTGGTCAATATCTCTAAACTTACACAAGAGCAGATCGCAGAACTTGCTTTTACGCAAGAAGAGCGCGAACAGCTGAAGAGAGCACGCATGATGCCGATCACATATGACGAGGACTGCCCTCCAGTGACTCCGGAAAGGGCAAGAAACTTTCGCAGAGCGAATTTCCGCCATAATGTTAATTAAAACATTAAGATTCCCTGGTCAATCAGTTGGCCAGGGAATCATTCTGTTCATCCGGTTCATCCACATAATAGCCAGAAAAGAGAAGAATAACGAAATCAGCTGCAGGGCTCAGAGGAACCTTGCAGCTGGTTTCACTTTTTGGAGTTCGCTGAGAGCGCAGACATCAGTTGGGCGACCAAGAGTATACTATGTAGTGGTTGCTTATACCAGATAGACTTGAATACCGACATCGCGGAATTGCTGGACCGTCTCGGGGTTCGCCATCCGATCTGTGATCAGGTTGGATATTAAATGAATATCCCCGCTGATGAAGTTCGAGTTATGCCCGAGCTTGCTGTGCGCGGCCAGCATATATACCGGCCCGTTCAACTGTGTCAGCATCAGGTTGTTGACGCTCACTTCGGTAAAGTATTCCGTCGTCATTCCGTTTTCGACCGAGAGTCCGCTGCAGCCCAGAAAGGCTTTGTTCGCTTTCATCGACTGGAGCGTTCTCTGGGCGACGTCTCCCACCATGGTATACTTGGGATAGCGAACCTCGCCGCCGGTGAGAATCAGTGTCATATCGCTTCTGTGAGGCATGTTGATCGCCAGCACGTTATTTGTGATTACGGTGACGTTGGGCGCCTCGATATAACGCAGGATCTGCAGGGCAGTACGGCTGGTGTTGAGAAAAATGATATCTCCCGCTTCAACAAACTGCGCGGCCCGCATTGCGATTCGACTGAGCTGGTCCGGGACAGCTGCGGACAGACTGAACTGACTGTGTTCGACGACGGCAACCTTCCCATAGCTGCGGGTAATCTGTCCGGCCTCCTGCAGAGCAGTCAGATCTCTTCTCAGTGTAACCGGAGCAACCTGCAGCAGGGAGGAAAGCTGATCAATATCCAGGTGTTCCCCGTTTGCCTGCCGAATCATTTCCAGCAGCGCCATCCTGCGGTGCTCGATGACGTTCTTCTTGCGATTCATACCTGCCCCTGCCTTTCCGAGATGATTTTTATGTTCATTTTATAGATTTATTTTACATTATAAATGAAAAAAGTCACGAATTTTTTTCACAATTTCGTATATTTGCGAAATTGCACAAATCTAAACCGCAAATTTCAGCAAAAATGACAAGAAGAATGATCAATTAA
>JAFVEX010000143.1 GCA_017475785.1 Eubacterium sp.
CGGACCAGCACCCAGGCCAGAATCAGCCCCATCACCACATTCACCACCGAAGCGGCCAGTGCTGTTGTGATACTGACGTAATAACCTGCGAGAATACGCGGTCTCGTAACGGTATACAGAAATTCAGACGGAGACAGTTCCGCCGTGAAAATCACCAGTGAGCAGAGCGGAATCAGTACAACGACCGATAAGATTGATATCGTCAGACCGAATGACAACCCGAATCCCGGTATAATGCTTTTCTTTTTCATGCCATCATCTCCCGTTCAGCCGGGACCGTTCTGACGATCCCGGCTGTAAGTTACTGTTCGTAAATCTGATCGAAATATGCCCCGTCTGCAAAGTGCTTTGCCCTTGCCTCGGTCCATCCTCCAAAATGACTGATGTCGGTCAGCGTGATATTATCATTGATCCATTTTCCGTCAGCCGGTATCTCTGTGATCGTGTTGGATTCCGCCGTAAAAACATATTTGTCATAAACTGCCTGTGTGCTCGGACGATAGAAATTCTGCGCTTCAATCTCCTGTGCTTCGTCAGAGTAGAGGTATTCCAGATATTCCGCCGCTGCTTCTTCCGTCCCGTGTTTTCTCGCCACTTCATCCACGACGGCAACCGTTGGCTGGCAGAGAATGGACACAGAAGGTACTACGATCTCGTATTCGCCCGGATATTCCTTCAGAGACAGAAATGCCTCATTTTCCCATGCAAGCAGCACATCGCCCTGCTGGTTCTCGACAAAGGAAGTCGTCGCGCCGCGTGCGCCTGAATCGAGCACTTCGACATTGCTGTAGAGCTTCTGAATCGAGGCGAGCACTTCCTCCTCACTCTGGCCCTGAGACTCAAAGTAATACCATGCCGCAAGGTAATTCCACATTGCCCCGCCGGATGTCTTTGGATTGGGAGTGATGATGCCGACGTCATCCCGCACCAGATCATTCCAGTCGTAGATTTCCTTCGGATTGCCGGCACGCACCAGGAATACGATGGTTGACGTATACGGAGAGCTGTCCAGATCAAATTCTGAAGTGAATCCGTCATCGATCAGGCCGGCATCTGCGACAACCTGTACGTCTCCCTCGAGCGCCAGTGTCACAACATCCGCTTCAAGACCGTTCGCCACCTCAAGTGCCTGCTTGCCGGAACCGCCGTGTGACTGCGTCACCTCGACCTTCTGTCCGTGTTCGGCTTCATAGTGTTCCTGAAACAATTCATTGTAGGCCGCATAAAGTTCACGCGTCGGATCATAGGAAACATTTGTCAGTTCAATGGTCTCCCCGCTGCCGGCGTCTTCAGATGCAGCTTCTGAATCAGCACTGCTGCTCTGCGAAGCAGAACCGGAACTGCTTCCGGCTGCGCCGCATCCGGCAAGTGATATACTCAGTAAAACTGCCGCTGCTGATTGAATCCATCTTTTTCTCATTTGTTCGTTCCTCCCTTAATTATCTTTTTCCCGTAAAATGCATGTTCCGAAATATTTCTTCAGTTCCTCTATGTACTCCTCGGCCATCCGGCTCAGAACACTGTTTTTCTTCGTGATGTATCCGATTTCCATACTGCTGTTCTGGTTTTCTGTATCTTCCCGGAACGGTACGACAACGAATCCGTCCCCGTTCAGATCATTTGAAATGATGCCGGAACAGAGCGTATATCCGTTCAGTCCGACCATTAAATTGAGCATCGTTGACCGGTCATTTACCTTAATGGTCTGCGGATACCGGTTCTCACTGAGAATTTCTTCCGCGAGAAACAGATCTTCTCCCTCCTGCTCAAAGGACAGACAGGGGAATTTTTCAAGCTGTTCCATGCTGATCGAAGGCTCCCCCGCCAGCGGATGCCGCCCCCAGAGATAGACGTAAGCGCGGCTCCGGACAAGGGGATGAAATACAACATTCTGCTCAGCCATAAGTTTGCGCAGCATTCGCTCATTTCCGGTGCTCATGTACAGGATGCCGACCTCACTCTTCAGGCTTCCGACATCGGTCAGTACCTTCTGGGTCTGGGTCTCACGGATTGAAAAATCAAACTGCTTCATGTCATATTTTTTTGCCATCTCGACAAAAGCCTTCACCGCAAAGGAATAATGCTGCGTCGACACGCCGAATTTCCGTTTGAAATTTCCTTCTCCCTTATATTTTTGCAGAATCATCTGATAGTGCCGGTAAAGGTTCCGGATATCTTCCAGAAATTCTGCCCCTTCCGGTGTCGGGATCACGCCTCTGTGAGAACGCAGAAAAATTGAAAATCCGACCTCATGCTCCAGTTCCTGCATCGCGTTTGTCAGCGTCGGCTGAACAATGAACAGCTTTTCGGAAGCCTTATTCATGGATCCGCATTCCTCGATTGTCAGTGCATAGTGAATCTGCTGCAGCGTCATTTTTCCTGTCCTTTGTCTTATTGTTTATGTCTCATATTTCATATCGGATTACTATGTTTTATGATATTATACCATTTCAACACCGCGGTCAACCCATCCGGTCATACGGTGTTTTGAGAGCGGGTTATCAAAAAAAATGAGAAAAGGCCGCTGCCGCAGACATTTTCATATCTGACAGCAGCAGCCTTCTGCTGATCTTATAATATTCTGTTATGACACCGGCCGGCCATTTTCTTTCTCGAACCGCGTCCCGTTTTCGCTGTCATTTAATGATTCCTTTGCCAGATCTCGTACAGTCCCTTCAGCAGCAGATCATCATCTACAATCACCTCATGCCTGCAGAGCTGCATAACAAACGGACTCAGACCGCCGGTTGCAATTATTCCGACTTCTTCCTCCGAAAGACCGTACGTCTCAATGATCCGGTCCAGAATGCCG
>JAFVEX010000018.1 GCA_017475785.1 Eubacterium sp.
AAGCCCTCCTCTCACGACTTGTTCCCGGCCGCCATTGCCATGCCGGTGGTCGCTGCAAGTATCTGTTCTCTTTCTTTTCTGGCCGCCTCAGCCGCCTTTTCCTCTTTGACGAGGTTCCGCTTTTGAATGATCGCGATAATCATCGCCAGCACAAAGAACGCGCCGGGCGCCATGATAAACATGTTGATCGGCTGATAAGACGCCGGCAGCACGCTGATGCCAAGCAGTGTTCCCGCGCCAAGCAGCTCACACACCGCGCCCAGAAGCACAAGGCCTACCGTGAACCCGAGCCCCATGCCGATTCCGTCGAAGAATGCCGGAACGACGGGGTACTTGCCAGCAAAGGCCTCTGCGCGTCCCATGATAATACCGTTGACGACGATCAGCGGAATGTAGAGGCCCAGCGCCTCATACAGAGACGGCAGATACGCCTTCAGCGCCAGCTCCGTAACCGTTACGAAGGAAGCGATCACGCCGATGTAGCAGGGCATGCGCAGGCTGTTCGGAATAACCTTGCGCAGGAGTGAAATCAGCACATTTGACAGCACCAGGACCACCATTGTGGTCAGTCCCATACCGATACCGTTTGAGACGGAGGTTGTGACCGCAAGAAGCGGACACATACCGATCATTGTCACGAGAACCGGATTTTCCTTGACGACGCCGTTATAGATGCGCTCACCGGCGCTGTTTGGCGTCAATTCTTTTTTCGCGCTCACGATGCCCCTCCTTCCATGATAATCTGGTTTGCGAGAAGTGCGGCATTTACGCCGTTGACGACCGCGTTGGTTGTGACGGTAGAACCGGACAGCGCGTCGATCTCGTCATCCGCGGAAGCGCCGGTCTTTGAATATTTGATCTCCGGCACCTGTTTGCCCGTGAACTGCGCCTTGAAGTCGTCCGTAGTCGCGCGCATCCCGAGGCCTGCAGTCTCCTCGATGCTCAGATAGGAAATCCCGAGAATCGTTCCGTCGTTGTCAATGCCGACCGTAAATTTAATGTCGCCGCCGTAACCCTCAGAAGAAGTAACTGAGTAGACGTTTCCGAGCTCAGCGCCCGAAGCGTCAAGCGCGCTGTTCACTTCGTCGACGGTCTGCTTCGCAAGACCCGCGCCATCCAGCGAATTCCGGAGCTCCTGCGCGAGATCCTCAGTAATCTCGACCTCCTGAAACTCAGCCGCGTCTTTAAATACATCCTCAAGCGCGGCATCGTGTTTAATCTTGTCCTGTTTCGCGATCGGCTCTTTTGTGACAAAGTACACACTGCCCAGAATCGCGCCGAGGATCAGCGTCAGAACCAGCAGGAAGACTGTATTTTTTACAATATCATCCTTCTGTTTTTTCATGCCGCGTCACCTCCCTTCTTTTTCTCCCGCACAACGCCGAAGCCGGCCGGGATCGTCGCGCGCTCAATGAGCGGCACTAACAGATTCGTAAAGATGATCGCATAGGACGTGCCCTCCGCAGAACCGCCGAAGATACGGAAAATGCCGGTCATTACGCCGAGAATCACAGCGTAGATATACTGGCCTTTTACGGTAATCGGGCGCGTTACATAGTCTGTCGCCATAAAGAAAGCGCCCAGCATGATACCGCCGCCGCAGAGCTCGCAGGCGATGTAATACAGATCAAATCCGCGTCCGCCGAAAATCAGCGCGAACACAGCAAATGTGCCGAGGTAAATCAGCGGAATTCTCGGAGAGATCACCTTGAGCACGATCAGGGCAATTCCGCCGATCAGAATCAGCAGAGCGGACGTCTCGCCAATGGTTCCCTTTGTCGTTCCCAGGAACATGGAGAGCAGATTACCCGTCTCCCCTGCCTTAATGCTTGCCAGCGGCGTCGCGCCGGATACAGTGTCTACGATTTTATGCGCTGCCGACTCAGATACATCGAAGTTTGTCATGGAACCGGCAAACGACAGCATCAGGAAGCAGCGTCCGGCGAGTGCCGGATTCATAAAGTTCTGTCCCAGGCCGCCAAAGAACTGCTTGACGACGAGAATCGCGAAGACAGAGCCCAGTACCGGCATCCACCACGCGATGCGCGGCGGCATATTCATGCCCAGCAGCAGGCCGGTGAGCGCCGCGCTCCCGTCTGAAATCGTGATTTTCCCTTTTACAATACGCTCGTAGCAGTATTCTGTCAGCACAGCAGCTGCCACTGAAAGAATCAGGATCAGCGCCGCGCGCGGTCCGTTCAGCCAGATGCCGAACAGTGCCGCCGGAAGCAGCGCGATAATAACTGATAACATAATCCGACTGGTTGTCACCTTCGCGCGGATGTGCGGGGAAGATGAAACCTGAAATTTTCCTGCCATTCTTCTTTCCCCTTTCCTTATTTCTTGTTTCTTGCCGCAGCTGCAGCTGCAAGGCACATCTTGCGCATGGATTTGATCGACTGCGCCAGCTGGCGCTTTGCCGGACATACATACGAACAGGAGCCGCACTCGCAGCACTCCATTCCGTCGTTCGCCCGGAAGGCCTCCATTTTGCTGTTGTCCGCGAACTGCGCGAGACGTGTCGGAATCAGATGCTCCGGACAGGCTTCCACACAGCGTCCGCAGTTGATGCAGGCAGAAGGCTCAGACGCAGAGACATCGTCCCGCATCATCGCGAGAATTCCGCCGGAGGTCTTTGTGATCGGAATCGTCGTGCTGAACACCGAGAAGCCCATCATAGGGCCGCCTGCGATCAGCTTATCGAAATCATCCTTCAGTCCGCCGGAAAGCTCAATCAATTCAGAGAACAGCATGCCTGTCGGCGCGAGATAATTGCCGGGATGATTCGCGGCGTCTCCGGTCACCGTCACAATCCGCTCCATGAGCGGCTTGCCCAGAACAACCGCGTCGTAAACTGCCGCGACCGTAGCGATGTTATCCACGATACAGCCCGCGTCTGCCGGAAGCATTTTTGAGTTGATCGCGCGTCCGGTGTTGGCAAAAATCAGCATGCGCTCCGCGCCCTGCGGATACTTTGTCTTCATGACGCGGACTTCGATATTGCTGTCGCCCGCGGAAGCCTTCTGCAGCTTCTCCACACAGTCCATTTTGTTTGCTTCCACGCAGATCTGTCCCTTCGCCTTCGGGAACAGACTCAGCATGATCTGAAGCCCCTCCACGACCTTCTCAGGATGTTCCAGCATCATGCGGTAGTCACTGGTCAGATACGGCTCACACTCCGCGCCGTTGATCTGAATATAATCGATCGTGGACGGATCCTTCGGAGAGAGCTTGACATGTGTCGGAAATCCCGCGCCGCCCATGCCGACGACACCTGCGTCTTTAATTTTCGCAAGTACCTCTTCTTTTGACAGGCCGCGCCAGTCGGAAGCCGGGCTGTAGGCGACTTCCTCGTTCGCATGATCGTTTTCGACGACAATACAGTCCATCAGATTTCCCGCTGGCATGCGCATCTTCTCGATCCCGGCAACTGTGCCGGAAACGCTCGAGAAGACCGGCGCGGAAACAAAACCGCCGGCCTCCGCAATCACCTGGCCGCGCAGAACGTGATCCCCCTTCTCCACGACCGGCTTTGCAGGCGCGCCGATATGCTGCGAGATTGAAAAATACAGCTTATCTCCGGCCTCAGCGACTTTAATCGGCTGATCCTTCGAAAGCGCTTTTCCATCATCCGGATGGACGCCGCCTTTAAATGTCAGCAGTCCCATCTCTAATTACCTCCTAGCATTGCATTTACCTTCTTGATACGATAATATCAGATTAGTATATATTATACCACAACCAAGGACGGCGCAATTACATGATCCTGCTGAAATCTTGTATCTTTCCCGATACAATTCCACAAAATCTGTATAAAAATGATGAGCAGAATTTCCTGTTTTTTGATATCGAGACAACCGGCCTTTCCTGGCGCACCTCACATCTGTATCTGATCGGATGCGCGTATTACGAAACGTATTCCATAAGCCGCGGCACCCAGGACTGCACTGACTGTGAATATAGCGCTGACACCCAGGACTTCACAGACAGCCGTGGCTGCGAAAACGGCGCTGACATCCGGGACTCCGCCGACAGCCGTGGCTGCGAGAACGGCGCTGACATTCTGGACTCCGCCGACAGCCGTGGCGAAGACAGCGGCGAGGGCAGATGGGTTCTGCGGCAGTGGTTTCTGGACCGTCCGGGAGAAGAAAAACAGCTGCTGGAAGCATTTTCAGATTTCCTTGGCACATTTGCCCTTTCAGAGGAGAAAACATCCCCAAAAAACGCGCACTCCCCGGTGCTCGTCCACTACAACGGCTCCGGATTTGACCTTCCCTATCTCAGACACAAATATGAGTATTTTGGTCTGCCGGATCCATTTGCATGTCTGGAAAGTCTGGATCTCTTCAGGACAATCCGCCCATATCAGAGGCTGCTGCAGCTGGATTCTCTAAGGCAAAAGGCTCTGGAAACGGCGCTCGGCCTTCCCCGCCGCGACCCGTATTCCGGAGGTGAACTGATTGACGTCTATGCTGAATTCCTGCGTTCAGGTGAAAAAACACTGCTGGATCATCTGCTTCTGCACAATTTTGAAGATGTACAAAATCTGCTGCCGCTTTATGCCATTACGCTGTATGATGATTTGTTCTCCGGGAAATTTGAGATCTGTTCTCTGGAAATGAAAAAAGATGAGAACGGACAGGACATCCTGCAGGCTGTTCTGACGCTTTCAGGCGCCCTGCCGAAAGAGCTGTCGGCTTCCTTTGTGCCTGAGGCAGAAGAACTGCCGCTGGCAGCTGCTCCCGTATGTGAACTGCCTCTAACAGCTGCTCCTGTAAGTGAACTTCCGCTGGCAGCTGTTCCTGTAAATGGACTGGATTCCGGCGAAAAAACTGCCGGAGACGGGGCGGCCTGGAGCTTATGTGCCGCAGGCAGCACAGCTGTGCTTTCTATACCGGTTCTGCGCGGTGAATTGTATCACTTCTTTCCTGATTATAAGAACTATTTCTACCTGCCCGACGAGGACATGGCCGTTCACAAAAGTGTCGGCGTCTTCGTGGACGCGGCTCACCGCAGGCGGGCGACGGCAGACACCTGCTACCAGAGAATCACCGGACGTTTTCTGCCACAGCTTTCCGAGTGCTTCACGCCTGTTCTCCGCAGAGCCAGGCGCAGTAAGCTGACGTGGTTCCGCCTGGAAGATTTCCCGCTGGATCCATCGTCTGATTCTGTCAAGACGTATCTTTTGCAGTTGATTAAGATGTTACTATGATACCGCAAAAAAGCGGCTCCCTTTACGGGAACCGCTTCTCAATCGGATTAAATAATTTCTAGATTATTCCTCAGCTGCCTCTTCTACAGCTTCCTCTGCAGCTTCTTCCACAGTCTCAACTGCTTCTTCAGCAGCTTCCTCTGCCTCTTCAGCAAATTCAGCCGGCATCTCATCTGCGAGAGATGTCGTAGCAGGAGCCGCGTCATTCTCCATAACCTTCATGGAAAGAGAGATCTTCTTGTCATCCGCATTGAAGGAGACGATCTTCGCTGCGATCTCCTGACCGACTGTCAGGACATCTGACGGCTTCTCGACGTGCTCTCTGGAAATCTGGGAGACATGCAGCAGTGCGTCTACGCCCGGCTCCAGCTCGATGAACGCGCCAAAATCAGTCATGCGCGCGACCTTGCCGACGACCTCTGTGCCGACTGCGTACTTGTCATCCGCGTTTGCCCACGGATTCTCCTCCGGGAACTTCAGGGACAGCGCAATGCGGTCGCCCTTGATGTCCTTAACGAGAACCTTCAGCTGCTGTCCGACCTTCAGGAAGGTCTTCGGGTTGTCGACACGTCCCCAGGACATCTCGGAGATGTGCAGCAGTCCGTCTGCGCCGCCGAGATCGATAAACGCGCCAAAATCAGTAATATTCTTGACGGTTCCCTCTACGGTGTCGCCGATGCCGATTCTGGAGAACAGTTCTTCCTTCATCGCTTCCTTCTCGGTGACGATCAGCTGCTTGCGGTCGCCGATAATCCGTCTTCTCTTCGGGTTGAACTCAATGATAACAAAATCAATTTCCTGATCTTTGTACTTATTCAGGTCACGCTCATACACATCGGAAACCAGGCTTGCCGGAATGAATACACGGGCGCCGTCGACTGTGACGGACAGACCGCCGTTCAGCACGCGGGATACCTTCGCGGTAAGAACCGTGCCGTTCTCGAATGCCTCCTCCAGCTTCTTGTTGCCTCTCTCAGCCTGCAGACGCTTGTAGGTAAGGAGTACCTGGCCGTCTCCGTCATTTACCTTCAGCACCTTGACTTCCATCGTCTCGCCTGGCTGTGTAACAGTTGTCAGATCTACGGAATTGTCATTTGAGTATTCGCTGCGGCTCAGAATACCATCTGACTTGTATCCGATGTTCAGGATGATCTCATCCGGTTTTACATCCAGAACAACACCCTCCACAACATCTCCGTTCCGGATCGTCTTAAACGTTTCGTCGATCATCTGATCAAAGCTTAATTCTTCTGACATAGTTTCTCTTGAACCTCCTCAATTATTTGGTTTGGGGTTGAAGCCCCTGCTGTAATACCTACATGACAAAATGATTGAAAAGGTATGGTTTCCAAATCAACGAGTGTCTCTATAAAGTAAGTATTCACGCAGCATGCTCTGCAGATTTCGTAGAGCTTCTGTGTGTTCGAGCTGTGTCTGCCGCCGATCACAAGCATCGCGTCCACTTCCGCTGCCACTCTGCGAGCCTCTGCCTGCCGCTCAGTTGTAGCATTACAGACAGTGTTCACAACAGAATTATAATACCGCTTCTGTGAGAATATTTCAACCATATATTCAAATTTTACCAGATTAAATGTCGTCTGCGCGACCAGAACCGCCCTTGCGCCTTCCGGCAGTTCCAGCGCCTCCATCTCTTCCGGCGTCTCGACGATATAGACCGGTCCGTCGGCCCATCCGCGGATTCCCTGTACCTCCGGATGATCAGGGTTTCCGGCAATGATGACGGAATACCCTGTCTGCTCTTCTCCTCTGCGATCGCGTGGATTTTTTTGACGAACGGGCAGGTCGCGTCGACCAGCTTCATGCCGGACTGCTCCAGCAGTTCCTGCGTCCTGCGGGGCACGCCGTGCGCGCGGATGATGAGTGTCCCTTTCTCCTCAGCGGCATTGATTACACGCACACCCTGCCGCGACAGTTCATCCATGACCTGCTCATTGTGGATTACCGGCCCGTAGGTACAGACCGGCTTTTCGCCATTCCTTATCTGGCTGTACACTTCGTCCACGGCCCTCTTTACGCCGAAGCAGAAACCGGCTGTTTTTGCAACTGTGACTTTCATAGATTTCTATTCTCTGACAACGCAGTGCGCTCCAGATACAGACGGATCACTTCTGCGGTAACTTCCTCGATCGTCATGCAGGACGTGTCTATTTCAACTGCGTCATCCGCCTTGCGCAGCGGCGATATCTCGCGGCTCATATCCTGCTCGTCGCGGGCGCGTATCTCCGCCTCGATTTCATTCAGATCGAGCCCGGTTTCTCCTTTTTCCGCGAGCTGTCCGAGCCGCCGCTTCGCGCGCGTCGCGGCACTGGCCGTCAGATAGATTTTGAGCACGGCCTCCGGCAGCACGGTTGTGCCGATGTCACGGCCGTCCATGATGACCGGCTGCTCCTCCGCCATTTTCCTCTGCAGCTCTGTCAGCTTCGTGCGGACACTGCCATAGCGGCTGGTCCAGGAGGCCAGTTCCCCGATTCGCTGTTCACGAATTGCGGCGGAAACATCGTCTCCGTTTAGACGAACTACCTGCGTGCCGTCTTCGATAGAAAGCGCGACCTCGGCACCTGGCGCATCCCGGTTAATGGCAGCTTCGTCATTGACATCTGTGCCGCTCCGGTCAAAAAAGAGCGCCATCGCGCGATACATAGCGCCGGTATCGACATATATCCATCCCAGCTGTGAGGCAATCTTCTTTGCTATAGTGCTTTTGCCCGCGCCTGCAGGGCCGTCGATCGCGATCTGATTCTGTTTCATCTGCTTTACTCCCTGGTAAGTAGGATGCCCGCCCGCAATATGCCGCACGGCTGCCGCAGGCGGGCATCTCCTGATTCATTATTGCCGTCAGTTCATGGATGAGCCCGCTGCTCCCATCCATGCTTCTTCTTTGCTTAGGAAACACTGATTAATTCGAGCTGATCGGTGATGGATAAATCAGCGTTTCTCTCATTTCACTGCTACGGAAGAATCCGCTTGTTTCGCCGTATACGCGACTGACATCTGTGTTGATACGGGCTCTACCTCCGGATTCGGGTAGAAGCTGGTCGAGATCATATACTTACAGTCCTTTATCTTCGCCCAGTCCGCCACAGAAATACCGTATACGGTGAGGTAAATCGACTCCGTTTTTCCTGCCGGGATCAGCTTCGCGGCACCTGACACATCCAGATCCGCTTCCAGCTTTTTCACGACTTTTCCCGTCGATTTATTGATGGCGTAAACGGTGTTCTGCACTCCGATCTTGTAATTCTGCAGAAATCCCATGTCTGACTTTGTTTTGTTTTTGATCAGCACACGAAACTCCAGCATACCGGGATCGTCTGAAAAATATGAGATGTCATACTCCACCGGCGGCGTGGCGCCTACATTTGTGATGGTTGCGCTTGCGGCAAATATCCGCTTCGCGGGCGACCACTTGCTTTTCGTTTTGCCTTTGACGGCCCGGACGCGGTATTTGTAATCACCGCTGCCTTTTGTCTTGATCTGGGTCTTCTTCACAGTTTTCCACTTCACCCATTTTCCGGCTTTTCCAGTGGACGGATTGATCTTTGCCCGCTGAATTTCATACTTCTTCGCGCCGCTCACCTTCGACCACTTAAGATAGATTTTGTTATTCAGATAAGCGCTCTTTTTTGTGTCAATTTTCGGCTTGGCGTTTTTAAAGGAAGCCGCCTGCACAGGTGCAGGCTTCAGCACGCCGACCGCAAGGATCAGCAGGAGCAGAACAACGGATACCAGATGCTTTTTCGATCGTTTTCTCATAATAAACCTCCTGTTGGTGCGATGTGCCCGGATCAAAGGCTCCCGGCCGGCCCTGCTTTTTATGTGTATAACATAGCTCCCTCAGCTACGATTGTCTTCTGCCGCCGTCATCTCCCGTTGCTTATGTAAATGTTTCTGCTGTCCTGAACGATTCTGCCGGCGCGGTTTCCTCTTCTGCCGTTATGGCTTCTGCTGCCGCGTGAGCCGTCGACCACGCAATCTGCAGATTGAAGCCGCCGGTTACCCCGTCGACATCCAGCACCTCTCCGATAAAGTATAAGCCGCCGATCTCCTTTGCTTCCATTGTTTTGGGATTGACCGCTTTTGTGCTGACGCCGCCCTGTGTGACGACCGCCTCCCGGTATGTGCCCCGCGCAGTGATTGTCAGCGGAAACGCCTTGATACATCCGACGAGCCTGCGCCGTTCTTCTTTTGTGACGTCACGCACGGGTTTTTCCGGTGGAATCTCTGCGACGCGCATCATAACAGGCCGGAGCTTTGCCGGAAGCAGTGACGCAATCACATTTTTGACCGCCTTGTTTTTTCCGGCTTCAAATTCCCGCAGGATCCGCGCGTCGAGCTGTTCTTCTGTCAGCGCGGGCTTCAGGTCAATTCTTGCAGGCAGCGGTGTGGATAAGTCGTCGATGACCGAACTGGCAGAGAGCACAAGTGGCCCGCTGATCCCTTCGTGCGTGAACAGCATTTCGCCAAATTCCGAGAACGTCTTTCTGCGCTTTTTCCCGCAGGGGACAGACAGCGTCACGTTTTTAAGAGACAGCCCCTGCAGTTCCGGTATATATGCTTCTTTGGTGAGCAGCGGCACGAGCGCCGGACGGCAGCTGGTAACCGGAATTCCAAGCATCTGAGCAAAACGGTACCCGTCTCCGGTGGATCCGGTGGATGGATAACTCAGTCCGCCGGCGGCGACGATGACCGCGTCACCCTCTGCGGCAGTGCCGTCTGACAGCCGGATCCCGCAGACCTTTCTGACAGCCTTGCCTGCCTGCCTGCCGCTTCCCGCTTCTTCATCTGTCAAAACCTCTGCCGCCTCTGCGTTCAGATAAACGCGCGCTCCCAGTGATCTCATCCGCTGTTCCAGCGCACGGATGACATCTGACGCGTGATCCGATGCCGGAAACACGCGGTTCCCGCGCTCTGTCTTCGTTTTCATGCCGAGTCTCTCAAAGAAGCGGATTGTGTCCTGATTTGAGAAGCCCGAAAACGCGCTGTACAGGAACCTGGGATTTGTGACGATATGCGTCAGAAAATCCTCTTCCGCACAGGCATTTGTAAAATTGCAGCGGCCTTTCCCCGTGATATACAGCTTTTTGCCGAGTTTCTCATTCTTCTCGAACAGCTGCACGTCAAGGCCTGCCTCAGCGCAAAAGACGGCGGCGGCCATACCGGCCGCCCCGCCTCCAATGATGATCACTCGTTTTGTCTCAGGCTTTTTCATTTCCTCTTTCTGGTTTTTCTGATTCAGTTTTTCTGAACGATATTGATAATTTTGCCGGGCACGTAGATTTCCTTGACGATCGTACCTGTCAGGCGGTCTTCGACCGCAGCCTTGCCCAGCGCAATCGCTTCGTCCTTCGCGATGTCAGCGGACACCTTAATGACAGCCCGTGTCTTACCGTTGATCTGAACAGGGATCTCGATGACGTCCTCTTTCATGGCTTCTTCGCTGAAATCCGGCCAGGTGCTGTGGAATATGCTGTCCAGATATCCGTACTGCTCCCAGACCTCCTCCGCGATATGGGGCGCAAACGGAGCCAGCAGCTGCGCAAATGCCTCGATGGTCTCGCGGTCCACTCCGCCGTCCTTCTTCGCAAGCGTGATCAGGTTGTTGTTGTGCTCCATAAATGCAGCGACCGCCGTGTTCAGGCTGAAGCTCTCCAGACGCTGTGAGACGTCCCGGATCAGCTGGTGGCGTTCCCTGACCATTTCAGGTGTCGCGGCAACATTTGCCTCCAGGCTGTCCATCGCAAGGTTCCAGAAGCGGCGGATAAAGCGGTTGACGCCCTCGATCCCGCGGTCGTCCCACTCTGCGTCCAGCTCCGGCGGCCCCACAAACATCTCGTAAAGACGCAGGGAATCACAGCCGTAGTTCTCGACCAGCTCGTCCGGTGATACGACGTTGCCCTTGGACTTGCTCATCTTGATGCCGTTCTTGCCGGTGATCATACCCTGATTAAACAGCTTTGTGAACGGCTCCTCGAAGTCTACGACGCCGATGTCATACAGGAACTTCGTCCAGAATCTGGAATACAGCAGGTGAAGCACCGCGTGCTCCACGCCGCCGATATACATATCTACCGGCAGATACTTGTGCGCGCGCTCTTTGGAGACCAGTTCCTGGTCATTTTTGTTGTCTATATAGCGCAGGAAGTACCAGGACGATCCTGCCCACTGCGGCATGGTATTGGTCTCGCGCTTTGCGTCTGCGCCGCAGACCGGGCACTTGCAGTTGACCCACTCTTCGATCGCGGCAAGCGGAGACTCCCCTGTGCCGGTCGGCTCGTATTTTTCGACCTGCGGCAGCTCAAGCGGCAGTTCTTCTTCCGGAACAGCGACGTTCCCGCAGTTCGGGCAGTGGATGATCGGGATCGGCTCTCCCCAGTAGCGCTGACGTGAGAACACCCAGTCCCGGAGTTTGTAGTTGACAGTTTTTTTGCCGACACCCATCTCCTCGACGATCTCCGCAGCTTTCTGCTTCATCACCGCGGACTCCATGCCGTTCCAGTCGCCGGAATTGATCATCGTGCCGGAAGCCTCTGTGTAGGCCTCCTGCATATCCTCGATCTCCACACCGTCCTTCGCGATGACCTGCACGATCGGCAGACCGAACTTTTTCGCAAACGCAAAGTCGCGGTCATCGTGCGCCGGAACGCACATAATTGCGCCGGTACCGTAATCGGCAAGAACGTAATCGGAGAGCCAGATCTGAATCTTCTCGCCGTTCAGCGGATTGACCGCGTAGCTGCCCGTGAAGACACCCGTTTTCTCCTTCGCTGCCATGCGGTCGACATTGGACTTCATGGACGCGTCGTAGATGTACTGCTCCACTTCTTCCCTATGATCCTCTGTCGCGAGCTTCGCCGCCAGCGCGTGTTCCGGCGAGAGCACCATAAAGGTCGCTCCGTAGAGGGTGTCCGGGCGGGTTGTGTAAACCGTGATGGTCTCATCGAATCCGTCGATCGGGAACTGCACCTCCGCGCCGTAGGACTTGCCGATCCAGTCGGTCTGCATCTTCTTGACCTTTTCCGGCCAGTCAAGCTTTTCCAGGTCATTGAGCAGGCGCTCCGCATACGCCGTGATCTTCAGCATCCACTGGCGGAGATTCTTCTTGGTGACTTCCGCGCCGCAGCGCTCGCACTTGCCGTCGACGACCTCTTCATTTGCCAGTCCGGTCTTGCAGGACGGACACCAGTTGATCGGGAATTCTTTTTCGTAGGCCAGCCCGTTCTTGAACATCTGAACGAAGATCCACTGAGTCCACTTGAAAAACTTCGGATCGGTCGTATTCACTTCCATATCCCAGTCATAAATGGCACCGATCTGGTTAATCTGCTCCTTGATGCGCGCTACATTCTCCGCGGTAGAGACAGACGGATGAATTCCCATCTTGATGGCATAATTCTCAGCCGGCAGACCGAACGCGTCCCAGCCCATCGGGTGAATGAGATAACGGTTGTGCATCATCATGTAGCGGCTCCAGACATCAGAGATGACATACCCTCTCCAGTGTCCGACGTGAAGACCGTTGCCAGACGGATATGGAAACATATCGAGGCAGTAATATTTCGGCTTCTTGCCGTCCTCGACATTGATGGGATTTATTTTCCAGTTTTCGCGCCATTTCTTTTCAACGGCTTTGTGATTGAATGGTTGTGCCATTAGTTCCTCCTGTTACTCGCACAAACGCTTTGCTGTGCTCAAGATCACCTCAAATACACAACAAAGCGTTCTGCGCAATTTCGATTTTTCATCATGCGCGGTTCTTAAACGCGCGGGCGAAAGTTACAGCAAACGCTGATTGCATTTACTATAATTCTGTGAGCGGCTATACCTGTCTTCGACGTCATTCAGGTTAACCGCAACAGCACGCTGAATTACTCCTCAGAGTTGTTTACCTCATCTGCGCGCTCAGCAATCTGTTTTTCCTGAATGTCTGAAGGAGCCTGCTCGTAGCGCTCAAACGCGTACTCGAAGACACCTGCGCCGCCGGTCATGGAGCGGAGTGTATTGGAGTAGCCGTACAGCTCAAGCTCCGGAACCTCTGCCTCTACGACCGTGTTGCCGTCTTTGTCAGGATTCATTCCAAGCACGCGGCCGCGGCGCTTGTTCAGATCTCCCATGATATCACCGGTGTAGGCATCCGGCGCTGTAACCTTCATGTTGACGATCGGCTCAAGGAGAACCGGACCTGCCTCCATGAAGCCCTTCTTGAACGCCAGGCTGGTAGCGGACTTGAACGCCATCTCGGAAGAGTCTACCGGGTGGTAGGAGCCATCGTACAGAACGGCCTTGACGCCGACGACAGGATACGCTGCCAGCGGGCCTGCCTTCGTGCAGTCCGCCAGTCCCTTGTCGACTGCCGGGAAGTAGTTCTTCGGAACGGATCCGCCGACGACTTCTTCTTCGAAGATGTACGGTGTCTCCAGATCGCCTGACGGCTCGAAGCGCATGCGCACATCGCCGTACTGGCCGTGTCCGCCGGACTGCTTCTTGTACTTGCCCTGTACGTCGGATTTCTTGCGGATCGTCTCACGGAACGCGACCTTCGGCTGCACCAGGTCGATCTCGACGTTGTAGCGGTCTTTCAGCTTGCTCGCGATGACATCCAGATGCTGGTCGCCGATACCGCAGAGCAGTGTCTGGGAATTCGCGGAATCTACGACGATCTTCATGGTCATATCTTCTGTCGCGAGACGGTTCAGTCCCTGGGAGACCTTGTCGACATCTTTCTTGTCCTTCGTGACATAACGCTTAACCGTGTACGGCTTGGAAATCGCGATCGGACCGTAGTCCACCTGATGATCCTTCGTCGCGATAGAATCACCTGTCTTCGCTGTCGCGAGCTTTGCGACCGCGCCGATATCGCCGGCGTGGAGCTCAGGAATCTCATTCGTCTTGTTTCCGCACATGACATAGAGCTTGCCGAACTTCTCATCGCAGTCCTGTGTCACATTAAACAACGTCTCATTTGCCTTGATCACGCCGGAGCAGACCTTGATCAGCGAATATTTTCCGAGGAACGGATCCGCGATGGTCTTAAAGACAAACGCTGTCTTCGGCTTCTGGAAATCATAGTCAGCGTCGAAGGTGCCGCTTCCACTGCGGTCCAGTCCTGCTTTCTTGCGCTGGGACGGATTCGGGAAATACGCGACGACGTCATTCAGGAGAATACGGATACCCTGCAGGTTTACAGGCGCGCCCATGCAGACCGGAACGATGCTTCCGTCGCAGACATTCGTCGCGACAGCAGCTGCGATCTCGGCGTCTGAGAACTCGTCGCCCTCGAAATAGCGCTCCATGAACTCTTCGCTCGTCTCGGCAACCGACTCAATCAGCTCGCTTCTGTACTGCTCAAGGTATTCCTGTGAATAATCCGGAACCGGAATCTCCTCTTTTTTGTCCTTGTCTGTGTAACGGCGCGCTTTCTGCTTGATGATATTGATGTAGCCGATGAATTTCTCATTCTCGCGGATCGGCATGTGCAGCGGAGCAATTCTCTTTCCGTAGAGCTCCTGCAGCTGCTCGACGACCTTGCGGTAGCTGACGTTGTCAATATCCATGTCCGTGACAAAGATCATGCGCGGCAGATTGTAGCGCTCGCAGAGATCCCACGCCTTCTTCGTGCCGACCTCAACGCCGCTCTTGCCGGAGACAACGATAATTGCCGCGTCTGCCGCAGCCGCCGCCTCTTCTGCTTCACCCACAAAATCGAAGAATCCAGGCGTGTCAAGAATATTCACTTTGACATCATTCCACTCGATCGGGAGCATTGCTGTTGTGATGGAGAACTTACGCTTGATCTCTTCCTTATCATAATCACTGACCGTATTTCCGTCAGTTACCTTTCCCAATCTGTTTGTAATTCCGGAGAGGTATGCCATTGCCTCTGCGAGTGTGGTCTTTCCGGCACCTCCGTGTCCGAGAAGAACGACGTTTCTGATTTTTTCTGTACTGTAAACCTTCATATTCTACTGATACCTCCCAATTTGATAAAGGCGCCGCATTTTTTTGCGCGCACTATGGCTATATTTTACTAATGATTGTGTGCTTTTTCAAGCCTTTTGTTGCAGATCACACATCCGTTTTGACATTTGCCTTTTTATCGTCTACAATAAACCGCGTATCATCACAATGAAAGGAACCCGGTTATGAAACGAATCGGCTTTTTCGGGCTTGGCCTGATCGGCGGCTCACTTGCGAAAACAATCAGAAAATATCATCCGGACTGGGAGCTGCTCGCCTGGAACCGGACACAGGAAACACTTGAGGCAGCGCTCCGGGATGGCGTGATTGACGCAGCCTGCAGCCGGGAGGACGCGCGCTTCGGCGCATGCGATTACATTTTTCTGTGCGCCCCCGTGCAGACAAATCTGTCTTTCCTGCCGTTTCTCAAAACCGTCATACAGAAAAACTGCATCATTTCCGACGTCGGAAGTGTCAAAAACACAATTGTATCCGCAGCAGCCACGGAGGGTCTTTCCGCTTGCTTCATAGGCGGGCATCCCATGGCCGGCTCTGAGCGGACCGGGCTGTCCAGCGCCTCCGACACACTGCTGGAGAACGCATACTACTTTCTGACGCCATGCGCCGGGGTGCCGCAGGACGCAGTGGCAGAGCTGAAAAACCTCATAGCGGAATGCCGCGCGATTCCAATTGTGACGACCGCCGCAGAGCACGATTACATCGTGGCCGGGGTGAGCCACATTCCGCACATCGTCGCGTCCGCGCTTGTCAATCTTGTACGCACCCAGGATACAGACGATCAGCTTATGAAGCTGGTCGCGGCCGGAGGATTCCGCGACATCACCCGGATCGCGTCTTCTTCTCCGGATATGTGGGAGCAGATCTGTCTCTCGAATCAGTCCCAGATCGCAAGTACACTCGAGTCGTACATCGGTCTGCTCACAAAGGCGAAGGATCTGATCAGCAGCGCGGACGGACCTGCCCTGCACGAGATGTTCCGCCAGTCACGCGACTACCGAGACTCCCTCTCCGACTCCCGGTCCGGCCCGGTGCCGCGCCAGTACGTCATCTATCTGGATATCTGCGACGAGGCCGGCGGAATCGCCACGGTCACCACGCTGCTCGCGATGAGCGGCCTGAACATCCGGAATCTGGGAATCGTGCACAACCGTGAATTTGAGGAAGGCGTGCTGCGCATTGAATTCTATGACGCAAAGACACGTGACCACGCGGTACGGATCCTGCAGCAGAGAAACTATGTCGTGCGGAAACAGACATGATGCCTTCGCCGGCGAACAAATCGATCTGAAACATAACAGGTGTATAAACATGAAGCTTTATCCATCAAAATCCCCCCTGAAAGGCACGCTCAGGGTGCCCGGGGATAAATCCATCTCTCACAGGTCCGTCATGATTGGCGCGCTGGCCGAGGGCGAGACGCGCGTCACAGGATTTCTGCCCGGTGTGGACTGCCTGTCCACGATCGCGTGCTTCCGCGCCATGGGAATCCAGATCCGCCAGGATCAGGATTCTGTTCTGGTAAATGGAAAGGGACTGCACGGGCTCTCCCGGCCGGATCACGCACTAGACTGCGGAAACAGCGGAACGACCATGCGCCTGATGTCCGGTATTCTGGCAGGACAGTCCTTTTCTTCCGCTCTGACAGGGGATGATTCTCTGCGGTCTCGTCCGATGGCGCGCGTAATCCGTCCGCTGTCTTCCATGGGCGCAGATATCCGGAGCATGGACGGGAACGGCTGCGCGCCGCTGCTGATTGCCCCCGCCTCCCTGCACGGGATCGCATACGATTCCCCGGTTGCTTCCGCCCAGGTAAAATCCTGTGTGCTGCTGGCGGGATTATATGCGGACGGCCCTGTCTCTGTAACTGAGCCCGCCATCTCCCGAAATCACACGGAGCTGATGCTCGGCGGTTTCGGCGCCAGTCTGCATACATCGGGTAAAACCGTTACAATTGATCCGGATCCCGTCCTTTTGGCTTCCGATATCCGGATTCCCGGAGACATCTCCTCCGCCGCGTACTTTATTGCGGCTGCTCTGATGGTTCCGGGTTCTGAAATCCTTCTCGAAAACGTCGGCGTCAACCCGACTCGCGACGGCATGCTCTCCGTCGTGGAAATGATGGGCGGAACGATTCAGACAGAAAACCAATTGATTTCCTGCGGTGAAGCTTCCGCTGATCTTCTGGTCCGCCATCAGCCGCTCCACGGGTGTGTGATTGAGGGAGATCTGATCCCCCGGCTGATTGATGAACTTCCGGTCATTGCCGTGCTGGCCGCGTATGCCGACGGAACGACCGTCATCCGAAACGCCGAAGAACTGAAGGTGAAGGAATCCAACCGGATCGATCTGGTCGTCAGCATGCTTTCTTCCATGGGAGCAGATATCACGGCGACGGAAGACGGCATGATCATTCACGGCGGGAAACCGCTTCACGGGGCAGTCGTGGACTGCCGCAAAGATCACCGCATGGCGATGTCTGCCGCCGTCGCGTCTCTGATCGCCGAAAACGAAACGGAGATTCCGGACGCAGACTGCGTCAGAATCTCCTACCCTGGTTTCTATAATGATCTGCGTTCACTAAAAAATGGGCAGCCGCACTAAATACAGTGCGAATGCCCATTTTTAACTATCACTGAATCACGTCGGACATATCATACATCCCGGCAGGCTTTCCCGCGAGGTACTTCGCCGCCGCGACGGCGCCCTTCGCGAAAATAGTCCGCGAGTATGCCGTGTGGCGCAGCTCGATCACCTCGTCTGTGCCCGCATAGATGACATCGTGGATACCCACGATCGTGCCGCCCCGCACTGCAGAGATGCCGATCTCCTTTGCGTCCCGCTTCTCATGACGCTGGCTGCGGTCAAACACATAGGTGTAGGCCTGATCCATCGCGTCATTGATGGAATCCGCCAGCGCGAGTGCAGTCCCGCTGGGCGCGTCGAGCTTCCGGTTGTGGTGCTGCTCGACGATCTCCATGTCGTAGCCCTCTTTCGCGAGCACGCGCGCGGCCTCCTGCACCAGCTTCATCAGCAGATTGATGCCAAGAGACATGTTTGCGGAGCGCAAAATAGCTGTCTCGCCGCTGTATGCGCGCATTTTTTCAAGCTGCTCTTCTGTCAGGCCTGTCGTACAGAGTACCAGCGGAAGGCGCTTCTCTCTGGCGTACTCCAGAATGCCGTCGGCGGCTTTGTAATTGGAAAAATCAATGATGACGTCAGCTGACACATCACAGGCATCCGGACTCTGAAAAACCGGATACGGACGGTCTCCGTTGTCTACAAGATCGATTCCTGCCACTGCTTCGATTTCCGGATCGGCTCCGATCACCTCCGTCAGAACTTTTCCCATAAACCCGCTGCAGCCATTTAAAATCACTTTGATCATATTCTGTAATCCCTCTGATATTCTTTATTAAAGCAGGCCGAAAGCTTCCAGTTCCTTCCTGAGACGCTCGCGGTTCGCATCCTCCATCTCGCAGAGCGGCATCCGGAGCGGGCCGACTTCTTTCCCCATCATGTTCATCGCTTCCTTGACCGGAATCGGATTGACCTCGCAGAACAGAGCGCTGATCAGCGGAATTGCGTCAAGCTGCATCTTTGCGCCTTTCTTCCTGTCGCCCTCAAGGAATTCCATGACCATGTCATGCGTGTAGCGCGGCGCGACGTTTGCCAGAACAGAGATAACGCCGTAACCGCCAAGTGAACAGATCGCGATCGTCTGGTCATCGTCACCTGAGTAGACTTCCAGATCATCCCCTGCCAGATGCATGGTCTTCGCAATCTGGGAGAGGCTTCCGGACGCCTCCTTGATTCCGACGATATTCTTCACATTTTTCGCGAGATACGCGGCAGTTTCCGGAAGAATGTTGACGCCGGTGCGGCTCGGAACGTTGTACATGATAATCGGCAGGCTGACGCTCTCCGCGATCTGTGTGTAATGTCTGATCAGACCCTTCTGGGAAGCCTTGTTGTAGTACGGCGTAACGATCAGGAGCCCGTCCGCTCCGTCTTTTTCCGCCTCCTGAGCAAGCTCGATTGCCACAACCGTGTCATTGGATCCGGTTCCGGCGATGACCGGGATGCGGTGATTGACGGTTTTAACGCAGTGACGGATGGTTTCCTCGTGTTCTTCTACTGTCATGGTAGCCGATTCGCCTGTCGTGCCGCAGATAATGATCGCGTCGGTTTTTTCCGCAATCTGTTCCTCCAGTATTTCATCCAGCTTTGTGAAATTCACGCTGCCGTCCTCGTTCATGGGGGTAATAATCGCAACACCTGAACCCTTAAATAATGCCATAACTAAAATTCCTCCTGATATTCCGCGGCCGGCGCGCTCCTGCGCCGGCAGATATCCCTTTCCTTCACAGCCGCCGGCGTGTACTGCCAGTCTTGTCTGTGTATTCTGCTTCTCAAGATTCATGGAAAATATATCACTTAGACCCGGTATTGTCAAGAATTGCGAGTCATGGTATACTTTGAATTTGTGTAAGAAAAAGAATCCAGGAAAGGATCAGACCGATGAAACGTCACGATGTGAGAAATGTTGCGATTATTGCCCATGTAGACCATGGAAAAACAACACTGGTTGACCAGCTTCTGCGCCAGAGCGGCGTCTTCCGCGAGAACCAGCAGGTTCAGGAGCGTGTCATGGACTCAGGTGACATCGAGCGCGAACGAGGCATTACAATTCTTTCAAAAAACACCGCGGTCTTTTATAACGATGTCAAAATTAATATTATCGATACGCCCGGACACGCTGATTTCGGCGGAGAAGTCGAGCGCGTCCTGAAGATGGTAAATGGCGTCATTCTCCTGGTAGATGCCTTCGAAGGACCCATGCCGCAGACCAGATTCGTTCTGCAGAAAGCACTTGATCTGAATCTGAAGGTCATCGTCTGCATCAATAAGATTGACCGGCCAAACGCGAGGCCGGAAGAAGTCGTAGATGATGTTCTGGAGCTGATGATGGATCTGGGCGCTTCGGACGAACAGCTGGACGCTCCGTTCCTGTTTGCCTCTGCGCGCGATGGATACTGTACGCGCGATCTCCGCGATCCTTCGTCAAATATGATTCCGCTCTTTGAGGCGATCCTCAGTGACATTCCGGAGCCGGAAGGGGACCCGGACGCCGGGACGCAGGTTCTGATCAGCACCATTGATTACAACGAATATGTCGGAAGAATCGGCATCGGCAAAATAGACAACGGCAAGCTTGCGGTTAATCAGGAGGTTCTGCTGATGAATCACCACAAGCCCGGCAAGCGGGAAAAGGTGAAAATCAGCAAGCTGTACGAATTTGACGGCCTGAGCCGCGTAGATGTGCAGGAGGCAGAAATCGGCTCCATCGTCGCCGTTACCGGTATCCCGGATCTTCATATCGGAGATACCCTCTGTGACCTCGAGCGGCCGGATCCGATTCCTTTCCAGGAAATCACAGAGCCGACGATTTCCATGAACTTTCTCGTAAATGATTCTCCGTTCGCGGGACAGGAGGGAACCTACGTGACCTCCCGGCACATCCGGGACAGGCTGTTCCGTGAACTGAACACAGACGTCAGCCTGCGCGTCGAGGAGACCGATTCCGCGGACTGCTTTAAGGTTTCCGGCCGGGGCGAGCTGCATCTTTCCGGTCTGATAGAGATCATGCGCCGCGAGGGATATGAATTCGCGGTCAGCCGCGCGGAGGTAATCTACCGCCACGATGAGCGCGGAAAGCTTCTGGAGCCAATGGAAATTGTCTATGTGGACGTGCCCGAAGAATTCTCCGGCTCTGTCATTCAGCGGCTCTCCGAGCGCAAAGGAGAACTGCAGGGCATGAGTATGGGTGCCGACGGCATCACGCGTCTGGAATTCTCGATTCCATCACGCGGGCTGATCGGATTCCGCGGTCATTTTCTGACCATGACAAAAGGCACTGGCATCATGAATACCAATTTCGACGGCTACGGGCCGTACAAAGGAGAAATATCCTTCCGCAAGCAGGGTTCTCTGATCGCCTTTGAAACAGGAGAATCCGTCGCATACGGCCTGTTCCAGGCCCAGCAGCGCGGAGCCCTCTTCATCGGCCCCGGCGTGCGTGTTTATGCCGGAATGATTATCGGACAGTGCGCGAAGCCCGAAGATATCGAGCTGAACGTCTGCAAGACAAAACACCTGACAAATACACGTTCCTCTTCAGCAGATGAAGCACTGACGCTGACGACGCCGAAAATTCTTTCTCTGGATGAGGCACTGGAATTTATCGATCAGGATGAGCTTGTGGAGGTGACGCCTGCTTCGCTCCGACTTCGCAAGCGGCAGCTGGATTCACGACTTCGCAAGCGCGAGCAGATGCGGTAGAAACGTGCGCCGCCGGGCGCACATACGACAAGGGGACGGTTCTCCGGCAGGGATGATGACAAGGGGACGGTTCTCCGGCTTGTGCCGGAGAACCGTCCCCTTGTCATCCCCTTTTTATCCTTATTATGCCCCGATTACCCGCGCCTTCATTTCAGCATATCCTTCAGGACATTCGTCTCCTGCTCAATCTCCTGCAGCTCCTCCTCGGACAAATTCTCTGCTTTTCTGCGCGAGAGACGTTCCAGGAGCGCCGTCTGGCGCTGAAGCTCCCGCCTCACATCCCTTTCAAGGTCTTTTTTGTTCTCCCGCAGATAATTCTGAGCCTGCGCGGATATCCGCTTTGCCTCGGCAACCGCGTCAAACCGCTTCTTTCTTGTCTGGTCATCAGCGGCATAGCTCTTTGCCTCGTGAATGGCCTGCTGGATTTCTTCCTCAGACATGTTTGCGCTCGACGTGATCGTAATCGACTTCTCTTTTCCGGTTCCGAGATCCTTTGCTGATACGTTTACGATGCCGTTCGCGTCAATATCGAATGTGACTTCTATCTGCGGAACGCCTGCGGGGGCACGTCTGATGCCCGTCAGCCGGAAATTCCCGAGCAGCTTATTATCTCTGGAAAACTGCCTCTCGCCCTGCAGCACCTTGATGTCGACAGATGTCTGAAAATTGGCAGCTGTAGAGAATATCTGCGTATGTCTGGTGGGAATGGTGGTATTGCGGTCTATGATTTTCGTGGCAATTCCGCCGATCGTCTCAATGGAAAGTGACAGCGGCGTGACATCCATCAAAATCAGGTCCGTGACGAATCCTTCCGGGATCTCTCCTGCCAGCTTCGCGCCCTGCACCGCCGCGCCAAGGGCGACACATTCGTCCGGATTCAGGTTTCTGGAGGGCTCTTGTCACGTGAGATGCCGTACCTTTTCCTGAAAAGCATGCATTCTTGTAGAGCCGCCTGCCAGCAGCACCATGCCAAGCTCCGACGCCCGGACGCCCGCGTCCTGAAGAACCTGCCGCACCGGAGCTTCCGTGCGCGCGATGAGATCATCTGTCAGTTCTTCAAATTTTGCGCGCGTAATATCCATATACAGGTGAATCGGCTCGCCCTTCATCGTCGCGATAAAGGGCAGGTTGATGGAGGTCTGGACTGACGAGGACAATTCTTTTTTCGCGTCTTCGCACGCCTCGCGGATCCGCTGGACAGCCGTGATGTCCTTCGCGAGATTGATCCGCTTTTCTCTGCGGTACTCATTAATCACATACTCCGTCAGCCGCTCGTCGAAGTCATCCCCGCCAAGATGATTGTCACCTGCCGTTGCCAGCACTTCGATCAGTCCCTCGCTGATCTCAATCAGCGACACATCGAACGTTCCCCCGCCGAGGTCAAATACCATGATTTTCTGCGGCGCCGCGTGATCCATCCCATAAGCCAGCGCGGCAGAAGTCGGCTCATTGATGATGCGGAGCACCTCAAGCCCCGCAATCCTTCCGGCGTCCTTCGTCGCCTGACGCTGCGCGTCATTAAAATAAGCCGGCACGGTGATAACAGCCTGCGTGACTTCTGTTCCCAGATATGCCTCCGCGTCTTTTTTCAGCTTCTGGAGGATCATCGCGGATATTTCCTGAGGGGTGTAATCACGGTCATCCACGCGAAAACGAAAATCCGTCCCCATCTGGCGCTTAATCGATGAGATCGTGCGCTTCGTGTTCACAGCCGTCTGCCGCCTGGCAGCACTTCCGACCAGGAGTTCTCCGATCTTTGAGAACGCGACGACGGAGGGCGTTGTGCGGTTTCCTTCTGAATTGCTGATGACTACAGGCACGCCGCCCTCCCAGACAGCGACACAGCTGTTCGTCGTTCCCAGATCAATCCCAATTACTTTTCCCATCGCTTCAGTTTCCTTCGCCGCGCTCAATCAGATTCTGCAGATAATCATGCGAAGAACCCATCGACCGCTCCTTGCTTCTGTACAGCTTGAAGATTCGTTCATCCGTCTTCGGCGCCTCGACCGGCTTCGTATTTGGCACAGGAACATCCGCGTACTCAATCTTTCCCCGGATCTGCTGCATGCGGAAGTCCACGGCCGTGATGACATCCGCGCACTCGCGGAGCTCTTCCGTGATCTCCTCCGTATTTTCAAGATCTTTATTATATTTCAGCTGGTGCTCCACGCTCGCCCAGAAATCCATCGCGATGGTTCTGCACTGAATCTCAACCTTCCGCATCTTCTTTTCCTTGGAGAGGAAAATCGGCACCTCGACAATCAGATGCAGACTGCGGTATCCGCTTTCCTTCGGATGTTTGATGTAGTCCTTGATATCAATCATCCGTACATCATCCTGATGAAGAAGCAGATCCGCGATAGAATAGATATCTTCCGGAAAGCTGCAGACAATCCGGACCCCGGCGATATCGGAGATGTGCTCCTCGATATTGGCAATGGTGATATCCAGACTTTTTCTGCGCAGTTTTTTCAGAAGACTGTCCGGCTTCTTCAGCCTCGACTTGATGTTCTGGATCGGATTTCTGTTGTAAGAGAGCGCGAACTCATTGTTCAAAACATTTAACTTTGTCTCGATTTCCATGATCGCGCAGCGGTATTCCATCATCAGATGTGTGTATTCCTGCCGGAAATCCCGAAATTCATCAACTTTATCTATATTCAGGGCATCAATCTGATTGATTGCTTCATTCACAAATTCCATAAGCGCCTCCTACACGGTGCTCACCAGTTTTTCAGTTCCTGATACACAGCGTGTACCGGTAACCCTACAACGTTATAATAATCTCCGCGGATCTCCTCCACATGCCGGCAGAACAGCCCCTGTATTCCATAGGCGCCCGCCTTGTCCAGCGGCTCACCTGTCGCGATATAGGCGTCTATCTCCTCATCCGTCAGCGGACTGACCGCCACCTCTGTCTGAACCGAGAAGGACTTCTGCTTCGTACTGCCATCCGTCAGTCTCTGGGCGATCGTCACGCCCGTATAGACATCATGCCGTCTTCCCTGCAGGTGCCGCAGCATCTGCCTGGCGTCCGCCGGATCAGATGGCTTTCCGAGAATTTCACCGTCCAGCACGACAATCGTATCTGCGCCCAGGACAAGCTCGCCGGGCGCTGTCTTCCCCAGCACATCCAGACACTTGATCTGGGATAGCTTCTGCACAATTTCTTCCGGATCCGTGAGATTTGTCTCCTCATCCGCGTGACTGGCCATCACCTCAAATGCGATGCCGGCCGTCTCGAGGATCTCTCTTCTGCGCGGCGAGGCCGAGGCCAGAATCAGTTTTCTCATAGGACACTCCATTCAATACTCTGATGCCGGAAAACCCTCCGGACGAATCATTTTGCCAAGCCTGCTTTTCCGAAAAATCAGAGCAGAGCTGTAAGCCGGGTTATGTCTTGTATGATCATCTATCTATGCCCTGCCGTTGCCGGCAGGTTCCTGCGACCCACCTGAGAACGTGACGGGCAGCCACATGGTTCTCTGTTTGGTCTTGCTTCGAGTGGGGTTTACAGAGCCTGCCCGGTTACCCGAACAGCGGTGAGCTCTTACCTC
>JAFVEX010000144.1 GCA_017475785.1 Eubacterium sp.
AAGATAAAAACAGGAGAGAAAAAATGTTAAAAGGAATCTACACCGCAATGGTAACTCCCTTTAAGGAAGACGGCAGCATGGACCGCGAGAAGGTCGAGTCCCTGATCGAGGCAATGATCGCAGACGGTATCTCCGGCGTTGTCATCGGCGGCTCTACAGGTGAATTCTTCCTGATGAGCTACGAAGAGCGCAAGGCACAGGTCAAGGCGATCTGTGAAATCGTCAACAAGCGGATCACAGTCGTGGCGAACGCGGGCTGCCTGAACACAGAGGACACTGTGGACATGGCGAAGTACTGCACGGAGGCCGGCGCGGATATCCTGCTGCTTGTCCCGTCCTGGTATGAGAAGCTCACGAACGATGAAATCGTCGCGCACTATAAGGCAGTCGGCGACGCTGTCGACACTCCGATCATGCTTTACAACATTCCGGGCTCCAGCAGCAATGACATCACACCGGAAGTCGCGGCGCAGCTCGCAGAGGTCTGCAACGCGACCTGCATGAAGGACAGCACAGGCGACGTACACCGCCAGTATCAGATTACCTGGGCGACCGGCGGCAAGGTGCAGCCTGTCTGCGGAGCGGACTCCATTCTGATCAACGCGCTCGCGTACGGTACGCAGGCGACGGTTCTCGGCGTTACAAACGCGATCTCAAAGGAGTGTGTCGCGCTGTGCAAATACATGGAGAAAAATGACCTCGACGCGGCAAGAAAGCTCTGGGATAAGCTGCTCCCGGTTCTTGAGTTCGCGGAGAACAACGAGTATATCGCAGTCACAAAGCGGATGTGCAAGCTGGTCGGCCGTGACCAGGGCGATCCGAGACGTCCGGTTCTCCCGCTGAATGAAGAAAAGACAGCAAAGCTGACAGAGCTGATGGCCGGCCTCGCGGAAGTAAAGGATCTCGTTGACGCGGCTTTCAATTAAGCACAGGTGTTGAAGGAGGAATGTATGAATATTGCTGTTTGTCTGAAACAGACACTTGACCCGGAAATCCCGCTCAAGGATTTCAAGATTGATCCGGACACCAAAAAGGCCGTGCAGGGAAATGCGAAGCTGGTGCTGGATTCCTTCGCGGAGAACGCGCTGGAAGTAGCGATCCAGCTCAAGGAGCAGTACGGCGCGAAGGTGACGGTCATCACCGTCGGCGCGGATTCAACCGTCGATGTACTCCGCAGAGGCATGGCGCTGACCGCGGACGAGGCGATCCGCGTGTGGGACGAGAGCTATGAGGATCTCGATTCCGCGGCGCTCGCGTCCGTCCTTGGGGAGGCACTGAAAAACGCAGGTGATTTTGACCTGATTCTCACAGGGCGTCAGGCGGCAGATGTTGAGCGCGGAAGCACAGGCCCGATGCTCGGTGAGTATCTGGGACGTCCGGCAGTTACATTTGTCACAAAGGTAAACGCTGTGGAAGACGGTTCCGTCACAGTTGAGCGCGAGATCGAAGGCGCGGTAGAGGTCGTGCAGAGCAAACTGCCCGCAGTTCTGTCCGTTACCAGTCACGAGAGCAACATCCCGCGTCTGCCGAAAGTTCGGGATACCATGAAGGCGTCCCGCAAGCCGATCGGCGATGTCGGAGCAGATGCGCTTCCGGGCGCCTCCATTGAGGCGGGGATCGACACAACAGACGTGTTTGTCCCGGTCATGGAGAGCAACTGTGAGTACATCGAAGGCGATGACGGGGCAGAGAAGGCTGTCAACCTGGCTGCAAAGCTGCGCGCGTTAAAACTGATTTAAGGAGGAACCCATTATGAGTAAAGTTCTTGTATTTGCGTCTGTTCAGGGCGGCGCGCTGCCGAAGGGCTCCCGCGAAATCCTGAACGCAGGAAAAGAGCTGGCTGCCGCAATCGGCGCGGAAGTCGAGGCAGTCGTGGTCGGCGCGGACGCGGCGGCAGCTGCTGATGAGCTGGCTGCAAAGGGTGCTTCCAGAGTTTACTGCGCGTCTGACGCCTCCGTCGCGAACCTGGTGCCGGATCTGTATCTTAGCTGTATTGAAAACGCGGTGAAGCAGAGCGAAGCATGCGCGGTTTTGTTTGACGCGGACAGCACAGGCCGTGACCTCGGACCGAAGCTGGCGTACCGCCTCGGCGCTTCCCTGATTACAGAGGCGACGACCTTCCAGGCAGACGGCGGCAAGGTGATCTGGAACCGTCCGTGTTACGGCGGAAACGCGCTTTCAACTGTCATCGCGAAGAGCGATGTACAGGTCGTCACGATCCGCCCGCACAGCTATGACGCGGAACTCGCGGACGCGGCTGCAGGCGAAGTCGTCAGCCTTCCGCTCACGATGGATGCTGCGGATGCGGCGACACGCGTGCTCGAAGTCATTCAGGAAGCAAACAAGGGGCTCGGCGTAGAAGACGCGTCGATCGTAATTTCCGGCGGACGCGGCATGGGTTCCGCAGAGGCGTTCGCAGGCCTGCAGGAGCTCGCTGATCTCCTCGGCGGAGCTGTCGGAGCATCCCGCGCGGCGACAGACGCGGGCTGGGCTTCCGTATCCCAGCAGGTCGGGCAGACCGGCAAAATCATCGCGCCGGATCTCTATATCGCAGTCGGCATTTCTGGCGCGAGCCAGCATCTGACCGGCATCACAAACGCGAAGAACGTCGTCGCGATCAACAAAGACGAAAACGCGCCGATTTTCCAGCGCGCGACACTCGGCATCGTCGCCGACTACAAGAGCGTTCTGCCTCAGCTGATTGAGGAATGTAAAAAGCTGATCGGCTGAGTAAGACACATAAGTTTCAAAGGAAGGAGGTATGTGTTTGGAACAAAAGAAAAAAGCAGCTGTTGGCGGTTATCCTTTCTTCGGACAGGATCTGGGCGCAGTCATGCTGCCGGTTCAGTCTCCGGCTCTGCCGGGGAATGTCGGAAATGCCGCATCCTTTTCTTACCCGGTGCGGTACCGGACGCTGAAGGGGTTCAACCCGGACTGGTGGAATGATGAAGAAGGTCCCAGCGAGGAGCGTTATCAGACGATTCTCGGGGCGGCCAAGGAACTGGAAGAAGAAGGGGTCAAGGCGGTCACATTTGGCTGTGGCTTCACGGGGGTCTACCAGAACAGACTTGCAGAGGAACTGAATATCCCTGTGATGGGTTCACCGCTGGTGATGGCGCCATTGATTCAGCGTCTGATCGGAAAGAACAAAAAGATCGGAATCTTCACAATTAACGCTGACGAATTGAGACCGGAGCTCTTTGAAGCAGTTGGGATCAAAGAGGAAGAGATCAATTACGTAGTTGGGGAGATGCAGGATGCTCCGGAGTTTCGCGCCGTGTACTGCGGCGGCGGAAAGAAAGAGCTGGACATCGAGGCGTTTCGTGAGGAGACGGTCGCGAACGCGGTCCGGATCAAGGAAGAAAATCCGGATCTGGGGGCGTTCCTGATCGAATTCCGGACAATCGGCGCGTTCACGGCAGACATTGCCGCGGCAACAGGACTTCCCGTCTTCGACGGGACGGCACTCGCAAACTTTGTTCACCAGGCGACAAACCCGAAGCCATTCGTGTGAGGGTGGGAACGCCGCAGGATCATCCGGCGATAAGCCGGGTGTCCGAAAACCAGGTAACAGCAAGTAGAAAAGAGAGAAGGTTTTTATTATGAAGAAAACAAAATCTGTTGTTGCTATGCTGATGGCACTTACCATGACGGCAGCACTTGCCGGCTGCGGATCAGGATCAGGCGGATCCTCTGCCGCAAGCTCAGGCGGAGCTGATGCCTCTGCCGCATCCAGCGCGGCTGCTTCCAGCGCAGAAGATACCAGCGCGGCTGCATCCAGTACCTCCGAGAGCGCTGCTCCGGCTGCAAGCGGCGAGACAGCTACCTACACACTGGCGGTCGTTGGACCGATGACCGGTGACTCAGCAAACAACGGAACACAGTTCCAGCGCGCCGCAGAAATGGCGATCGAAGAGATCAACGCAAAAGCGGACGGCTATCAGCTGGAGTTCGTAGTCGGTGATGACCAGGCACAGCCAAACCAGGGCCTGATCGTAGCTGAGAAATTCGCCAGCGATGACAGCATCCTCGGTATTGTCGGACACAACAACTCCGGTGTTACCATGGCTTGCCTTGAGACCTACAGCCAGTACGGAATGCCGGTCGTATCCCCGACCTGTACCGCTACAGACCTGACAGAAGCAGGCTATGACAACTTCTTCCGCGTCATCATGTCCGATAAAGACTACAAGGCACAGTATGCCCAGATCGGTGTTGAGAAGTTTGGCGCTACGAAGCCGGCAATCTTCTGGGAGAACACAGACTACGGCAAGGGCGGCCGCGACGTCGTCGCAGGATGGCTCGAGGAGAACGGTATTGATCTCGTTGAGGATCTTTCCTACAATCCGTCCACAGACCGTGATTTCTCCGCGCAGATCACAAAGATGAAAGAGTCCGGCGTTGACCTTGTCTACGTCCTGTCCGGTGAGTACACAGCAGGCGCGCTGTTCACAAAGCAGGCTAAGACACTTGGTCTGGAAGCAACCCTGTTCGGCGCAGGTGACTGCTACAACCCGAACTTCCTTGAGATCTCTGAAGACGCAGGCGAAGGCTTCCACTGCCTGACCGCATTCGACGCGACGAACCCGGCTGAAAACGTACAGGAGTTCGTAGAAGCTTATCACGAGAAATTCGATGAGATGCCTGGTGAGTGGGCCGCGCACGCATATGACACAGTTCAGGCTTACGCAAAGGCAATTGAGGCAGGCGCTACAGACAGAGCTTCCTGCATCGAGAAACTTCGTGACGTAACATTCGAAGGTGTTTCCGGACACATTGAGTTTGACGAGAAGGGCGACGTTGTCGGCAAAGAGACATTCCTGACCATTATCGAAGATGGAAAATTCGTAGCAGACGAGAGCTGATGTGCTCACATGACATTTGCGGGAGGGGCAGTCCTGCTGCTCCCTCCCGGCGGTGGGATGTTAGGAGGTTGCAATGTTATTACAGTTTATTATCAATGGTCTGAGTATCGGCAGCGTGTACGCGCTGATCGCGCTTGGATACAACATGATCTACGGCATACTAAACCTGCTGAACTTTGCCCACGGTGATCTGTATACGATCGGTGTATTCATCGTGTTCTCGCTGGTAAGCGGCGGTATGAACGCGTTCCTGGCAATTCTGATTGCAGCAGTCGTCGTAGGCGTACTTAATTTGATTATTGAACGTGTCGCATACCGGCCGGTACGTTTTTCGGGTCGTGTAACCCCGACTATTTCCGCGGTTGGCGTCGCTTATATCTGCCGTAACTTCACGCAGCAGGTATGGGGACCGTCCACACGCGCGTTTACCCTGATTAAGCTCGGACAGTTCCGTGTCGGCAATTTTGTCATTGGCCAGCTGCAGATCTTCATTCTCGCGATCGCGGTTGCCCTGATGATTGTCATCTCGGTGCTGCTGAAGCGCACAAAAGTAGGACAGGCAATTAATTCCATTTCACAGAGCATTCCGACAGCGTCTCTTATGGGAATTCCGGCAAACCGCATCATCTCCCTGGTTTACGCGGCAGGCGCGATCCTTGGTCTGGTCGGCGGTGTGCTGTACGCATCTTATTACGAGAACGTATACTTCGGTATGGGATTCATGAACGGTACCATGAAGGCATGGATGGCAAGTATCATCGGCGGTATCGGAAGTCTGAAGGGCGGCGTCATCGGCGCGCTGATTCTCGGACTGGCCGAGAACCTGATCGCGGGGTACATCTCAACAGAATGGCGCGACGCGGTTCTGTGGGCGTTCTTTATGATCTTCATCCTGATCTTCCCGAACGGACTGTTTGGATCTCAGATTTCCGAGAAGCTATAGGGAGGTATGTGACATGAATAATTCAACAATAAAACGATTTGGCAAACAGAATCTTGTGCCGCTGATCGTCGTCATCCTTGCCATCCTGCTTCCGGTCGTGGTGACAAACGCTTATCTGATGCGCGTGTTTATCATGATGCTCTGCTACATGATCATCGCAATGTCGATCAACCTGATCGTAGGGTACTGCGGACAGCTGGACTTCGGACGCTCCGCGTTTGTAGGACTTGGCGCGTACTTCTCGGCGATCGTCAGCATGCGTCTGGGCGTTCCGTTTATCATCTCATTTATCGGCGCGGGCGTATTCGCCGGCCTGGTGGGCGCGGCGCTCGGTATGGTCTGCCGCAAATCCACTTTTGACTATCTGACGCTGATGACCATGGGCTTCAATGAGATCTGCCGCCTGATTTTCATCAACTGCGACAAGTTGACGGGCGGCGCGCTTGGAATCAAAAAGGTTCCGAAGCCGAATCTGGGCTTTATCGTTCTGGATACGCCCAGAAAGTACTATTATTTCGTCTTGATATTCGTTGTTCTGACATTTGTCATTATCAGAAACATCATCGGTTCCAAGTACGGAAGAGCGTTTATGGCGATCAGAGATGACGCGACCGCGACGCTTTACATGGGAATTGATGTTGCCGGTTACAAGGTGTTTAACTTCGCCGTGGCCTCTGTATTCTCCGGTATTGCCGGCGCGCTGATGGCACATTATACAGGATATGTTTCTCCTGCGTCCTACACGCTGGATGAGTCCATCCTGATGCTGCAGATGCCGATCCTCGGCGGTCTCGGAAGCCTTCCGGGCTCCATCGTCGGAACGATCATCCTGCAGGTGCTTCCTGAGATCTCAAGAACCTTCTATCAGTACCGTCTGATGTTCATCGGTGTCCTGATGGTCGTTCTGATGGGACTGGCGCCGAACGGACTGCTCGGCAAAGGTGGTATTGTCGATAAGATCCGCTTTGCGGTTATGAAGAAACAGAGCAGGGACGAAGGTTCGAAGGCAGTAGAGAAATAAGAAGGAGGTGTGACAAAGTGTCAATCATTCTGCAGACGAAAGGTCTCACAAAGAAATTTGGCGGCGTCACAGCGGTCTCCAATATTGACCTGACGGTCGAATCTGACCAGGTCTACTGTATTATCGGACCGAACGGCGCGGGAAAAACAACATTATTCAATCTGGTATCCGGTATTGAACCGCCCACGAGCGGGGAAATCTTCTTTCAGGATCAGAAAATAACCAGGCAGCCGGTCTACAAAATTGCCCGTCTGGGCATCGGCCGGACCTTCCAGAATATTCGCCTGTTCGGACAGCTGTCCGTGCTGGACAATATTCTGATCGGAATGCACTGCCAGATGGATGACAGCTTCCTCGGAAGCGTCGTATACAACAAGAAACACCGCCAGGTAGAGCTGGACGGAAGAAAAGAAGCACAGGAGCTGCTGGATTTCGTTGGGATGGGAGATCTCGCGAACGAGAATTCCGCGAGCCTGCCGTACGGCGCGCAGCGCCGCCTTGAGATCGTGCGCGCGCTGGCCAGCAACCCGAAGCTGCTGATGCTCGATGAGCCGGCGGCCGGCATGAACGGCAAGGAGAAGAACGACCTCGTCGAGCTGATCCGCCGGATCCGCAAGATGGGTCCGACGATTCTGTTCATCGAGCACAATATGCCGCTCGTCATGGGTATTTCCGACAGAATCATGGTTCTGAACTTCGGCGAATGTATCGCAGAAGGTGTGCCGGAAGAAATCCAGAACAATCCACAGGTCATCGAAGCATACCTGGGCAAAGACAATTAAGGGGGTGCGGACTGATGATGCTTAGTATCAAAAATCTTAGTGTAGCATATGGCATGATCCGCGCGCTGGACAATGTCAACATGGAAGTAGAAGAGGGGCAGCTGACGACACTGATCGGTTCCAACGGTGCCGGTAAGTCGACACTTCTGAAAACAATCTCCGGCCTGCTGAAACCACTCTCCGGCGAAATTGATTTTATGGGGACGAAAATCAGCGGCTGGGAGCCGGATAAAGTCATCAAGCAGGGAATCTCGCACTGTCCTGAAGGGCGCAAGCTGTTTCCGAATCAGACAGTTATGGAGAACCTGCGCATCGGTGCCTATGTCCGGAAGGACAAGAAGGAAATTGATGACGACATCGAAAAGTATCTGGACATGTTCCCGCGCCTGCGGGAGCGCAGCAACCAGAAGGCGGGTCTCCTGTCCGGCGGCGAGCAGCAGATGGTTGCGATCGTCCGCGCGATGATGAGCCGCCCGAAGCTGGTCATGCTCGACGAGCCGTCCATGGGTCTCGCGCCGCTGCTGGTTCAGGACGTCTTTAACCTGATCAGAGAAATCAAGAAGTCAGGCGTCACGATCCTGCTGATCGAGCAGAACGCGCACCAGGCGCTCCAGGTGGCAGACTATGCTTACATCCTGGAATCCGGCAACATTGTGGCGCAGGATAAGGCGTCTGTGCTGCTGGAAAGCCCGGATCTGGTTGAGCGGTATCTGGGTGCGTAAAATATAAGTTTGTCGGGATCAGCAGGGTGACGAATTCAGTTTCCTCGTCTGCCCGCGAAAAGACCATCGAACCGCAGACTAACCGTCTGTAGGCGTGCGGCCAATTCGTCATAAGCGTAACTCATTGCCCGCACGCTGACAGACGCTAAGCCTCCGTTTCTCCGATCTTTTCAGCAAGGGCATCCTCGGAAGCTGAAATTCGTCTAAACATGCCGTCCCGACTGCACCCGTCGTAGGGCTGCAGGTGATTCGGTTTATCATTGTGCGCAGCCAGAAGCCAAAGTCATCAGGCGAAAACGAGTGCTCGGGTTCCTAAAAGTAAGAACTATGTGCCTGAGATCCGATCACTGGCACACCCTAACGTATGGTCGCGAGTATTTCTATTTATCATAAAGGGCAGTCAGATGCCCGGGGCATTAAGCAAGGGAAACCAACCTGTTCAGCAGGTAATTCAGATTTAAGCCCGATGACCTGAGCCTGGGCCGCTCAAAATGAGAAACTAAATGATCGGCGACCCTACAGACCGCCGCAGTCGGGATCGCTCTGCAGTGGTGTCAGATAGCATACATGCACGAGGCGGATCAGTTTCCTCTGACGGTCTTCGGCGATAAAAAGACTTACAGGACGAGATGATTAGAGTCGGTTATTGCGCGAGGTGGTTGTTCCTCTCTATTCAAGTCCGGAATAATCCGGACTTGCGCCGGACTGCGAGCCAGCTTTGCTGGCAGTTTCCTTTATCGCAGTCCTGGCATCCTCCGGAGGATTGTCTCAGATGGTTGCCAACCATCTGAGACAGATAAACACCTCGCGCAATTAGCGGGTCTTATCATCTGGCCTGGAAGCTTTTTGCCGGATCGTCAGAGGAAACTGATCCG
>JAFVEX010000145.1 GCA_017475785.1 Eubacterium sp.
CTTCCGGGTCAGGAACGCGGCTGCGGGATCTGCGCTGCCTGCGCGGCGTCCTGCCCGGAACCGGACCGGTGCCGCCTTCTGCCCCCGCGCGCCTGCGGAGATTAAGCTCCTCTTCCTTTTCATTCTGCCGGTCAATGATCGCCTGCAGCAGTTCCTTTTCTTCTCCTTCATCCTCACGGATCATATAGAGACCCTGGATGATCGAGAGCATGATTATCGTACACATAATCGAGCTGCCGCCGTAGCTGACGAGCGGCAGGGTAATCCCCGTCATAGGAATGAACTTCGTCGTTCCCCCGACCGTCAGGAACACCTGGAAGGCGTACTCTGTCCCCAGGCCGATCGCGACGAGCCTGTAGAAACGGTTGGACAATTTCGTGGAAATCGAGACAATCTGCAGATACATGATCATGCAGAGCAGAATCAGGAAAATTCCAAACAGAATCCCGAACTCCTCGCAGATTGCCGCATATGTAAAATCTTCTTTGGCCAGCGGTATCATCTCCGGATTTCCGTCAAAAAGGCCTGTGCCAAACCATCCGCCGGCGCAGACACCGAACAGCGCCTGTACGATCTGGTAACCGGTTCCCTCATAATCCTGGAACGGATCCCGCCAGACCTGGACGCGCACGCGGATGTGCGCGAACAGCCTGTAAGCAACAACTGAAGCAAGCGCCATCCCGCCCAGGCCGATGGCCACGTACCCGACATTCTTTGTCGAGACATAAACCATGACGATATAGGCGACAAAATAAATCAGCGCAGCTCCCAGATCGCGGGAAATCACGAGAATTCCCACGTGAATGGCAGCGAGCACAGACACTTTGATCACCTGCCGGAACGAAGTGTCCTCCTTGAGCATCGCCGCTATGAAAAAGACAAATGTAATCTTTACAAATTCTGAAAACTGAAAGCTGATCCCGGCAATGCTGACCGAAAGATTTGCGCCGCCGGTCAGCCGCCCAAAGGCGAACACGCCGCCCAGAAGCAAAATTCCGAGAATCGCGTAGAGCCAGGAAAGATTGCGCATCACCTTTACCTTGCGCACAAAGACCGGGATAATCAGGCAGAGCACAGACGATGCCGCGACGATGATCAGCTGTTTCCAGGCAGTCTCCGTCCCCAGGCGCGACTGGATGACAAATCCGACCGAGAGCAGCATGCACATCGCGTTCATCAGTGCCAGAGATGCTTTTTTGTAAATCAGACGGTACAGAAGCTGTATCAGAACAATGTACAGGAGCAGGCCGCCCAGAATCAGAAGCATCCGGAACTCCCTGCTCTGCAGGTACAGAATCATAAAAGCGACGATATCGAACATGATCATCATCGTCATCTCTGTACTGGTGTGGTTCTTCCTCGCCTCCGGGTCTTTTCTGAACATCACAAGAAAAGCATTCACCGTGAAGAGAATGATGAGCGCAAGCATGATGTATTTAGAAATCTGTACCAGAATTTCTGCCATAAACTTACTCTACTCCCCGTTTATAGTGTCCGCCGGTGGTCGGAAAAGAAAACCTTGCTGCTTCCGGCCGCCCGCCAGCAGCGGCGCCGTATGCCTGCATCGTTTTCTGCAGCACTTCTTCAATCTGTGCCATGGTCTCTGTCGTAATGATCACGCGAAAGACTGCTGTGCCGGTGATGCCGGCCGCGTCTGCCCAATTGGCCAGCAGGCTCTGCGGAACGCTGTTATACAAACAGTTATAACACTGGCCGCAGCAGCAGACAACCGGAAATTCCGCGCCCTTCCGGTCACGCAGCAGCATCGTGTCGTTTCGCTTCGCGCACCGGTCCATCGTTTTTCTGACACACTGCGCAGAGATCATCAGCGGCGTCCTGCCGTACAGAACCAGTTCAGATCCGCTGTTGTCACGCCGGCGCAGTTCCTGGCGGTTCAGCTCATATGGTACCGTATCTCTGTGAAATCCAAGTGACCGGTAAAATTCCAGCGCCTGATTATTCCAGGTGAACAGACCTGCGTCCAGAATCCCGGCGTGCTCCATGTGAAGCTCCTGCAGGAGGCCAAGGCCTTCCAGGCTTCGCGCCAGAAAACCATCCGGCTCGTATAATGTGTAAAACGACTCTGTCCGCTCCCTTATCTGCCGGTACTGATCCGCGCGTATAACGTGCGGAAGCGAAAAACGAAGCCTCAGCCCCGGCTTTTGATTTTGCGCATAACCGCCGGCAGACTCCACCGCGGATTTCCGGACATCTGCCCGGAGGATCCTGCAGACGGACTTCATCTGTTCTTCCGTTACATCCATCAGCGGCAGACAGATCCCCGCAAACATTTTGTCGAGATTCCCGTCCATCAGCTTTTTGAGAACCTGAATGGTTTTATCAATCTGCCCCGGGTGTTCAATCTGCAGCCATACCTTCCATTCAGAAGGCGCGACGGGTTTTCCTGTGGATTTCCTATTGCCGGTCCTGGCCGCGGCAGTCTTGCTTTTTGCCGCGTCTGTGCCGGCAGCCGCAATACCATCTGCCGCTTCGGAAAGCGTCTCCTGCCGGTGGTATTTTTGCAGACATGCCCGGGTCAGGCTCTCCAAGCCGTCTCTTCGAAGCGCGTTGATCTGGCTGACGGGCATAAAGATCTGTCGATCCGGAATCCGAAGCTCTGCCTCCTGGATTTCCCAGGGGCTGTCCCCGGTCTTCCGGAGCTGCCGGAGGATCTGTGTTTTGTCAACCGGATGTTCTCTGGCCGCCTGCACAAGACCGCCTGACACCTCCGCGCGGACTGCTCCGGCGGAAGTTTCTGCCTTCAGCATCAGCTTTGCCGGAGCTTCCGGCTGCAGCTCCAGACACACATCGCAGGGAGTCTTGATCCTGCTTTTACGCAGGCCTGCGGAAATGGCTTCATAAGCCTTCTGCACTGCCGCGCTCCGCAGCTTCGCCTGCTGGTCAGACTGCTTCAGGTTCTGCAGGGCAATCATCCCGCGTCCGTTTCTGGTGTGGTAATAGCCCTGGCTCAGACCGTCTCTGTTGAACAAGGTTTGCAGTCGTTTTAAATCGCCCGGGTCAACCTTCCAGACATCAGGTGAAGTTTTCCACAGGTCTATGTATTTCCGGTAAAGCTCTGTGACGCCGGCTGTGTACTCAGGCCGCTTCATGCGGCCTTCGATCTTAAAGGAAGTACACCCGGCCTCTATCAGTTCCGGCAGCAGTTCCAGCGCGCAGAGATCCTTCATGCTGAGCGGCCAGACCGCTCCTCTGTGAAGCTGCTCTCCCCTGTCATCCCGTACAGAAAAAGGAAGCCGGCACACGCCGGCACATCTGCCCCGGTTTCCTGAGCGCCCGCCGATCATGCTGCTCATCAGGCACATTCCGGAATAGGAATAGCACATTGCTCCGTGGACAAAGCACTCGACCGCAAGATGGGTTTCCTGATGAATCTGCCGGATTTCGTCCAACGACAGTTCCCTCGCCGGAACAACGCGGCAGATACCTGCCCGCTTCATCATACGCGCGCCTGCGGCGCCTGTAACGGCCATCTGCGTGCTGGCGTGGATCTCCATCCCGGGAAACGACGCGCGCACCACCTTGACCACGCCCGGATCCTGGACAATCACGCCGTCCAGCCCCTGCCTGTAGAAAGGGGCGAGCCACGTGAGGAGTTCCCCCTCTAGCTCCTGGTTCTTGAACAGCGTATTGACTGTCAGGTACAATTTCCGCCCCGCCATATGCACGCGGTCAATGGTGCGCAAAAGCGTTATGTCGTCCGGATTGTCTGCATAGGCACGCGCGCCAAATCTGCTTCCGCCGATATAGACTGCGTCCGCACCTGCCTTCAGCGCCGCGTCGAGTGCCTCAACCGATCCCGCCGGTGCCAGCAGTTCAAGCTCTGTACCCGGCGGACAAGCCGCTGATTTTTCCCGCCCAAGTGCATCTTCATTCATATTTCGCTCGATTTTTGACGTAGCGTTTGCTGCGTTTCATGTATTTGTCATTGGATACCGGCACGTCCTGCAGCGCCGCGGATCCCTGCGGTACCTCATCTGAACTGAATGACGGATCCGGCGCACTTACCGGGTTCATATCATGCAGTTCCATCTGCACAGGCTCGTGCATCTGCCTGTACGCTGCCAGCTCGCGCTCCAGCTGCTGAATCCTCACGCGGGCGCTCACGAGATCCTGCTTGACCTCGTAACCTTCTCCGTCTTTTGATTCCATGTCCTGCTCCAGAGAATCCGCGCGCTGCTTCGCCTTGCAGTAATCATCCGCAATGTTCAGCGCGAGCAGGATGGATTTCATGTCCGCGCTCTGGCGGAGATAACCCGGCATGTCACGCAGTTCCGCGATCTTGTGGTTAATATAATAGGCTACCTGCTCCAGATATTCAGCAGATTCATAGCCGCCAAGCGTCACTGCCTTTCCCTCAATCAAAACCTTTACCGTGTTCTTCTCAGCCATCGCTATCTCCTCTAAATGGAATTCCCAAATGTTCATATGCCAGCCGCGAAGCCATTCTGCCTCCGGGCGTCCGCATCAGCAATCCGTTTTTGATCAGATATGGTTCGTAGACATCTTCAATCGTACCCGCGTCTTCACCCAGCGCAGCGGACAGGGTGCTCAGGCCGACCGGCCCGCCTCCGAACTTCTGTATGACCGTAAGAAGCAGGTTGCGGTCTGTGATATCCAGTCCAAAGCTGTCAACTTCCAGCAGATCCAGCGCCTTTGCGGCAATTTCACATGTGATTTCTCCGTCAAACTGCACCTGCGCGAAGTCTCTCACACGCTTCAGCAGGCGGTTTGACAGCCGCGGCGTCCCTCTGGACCTGCGCGCAATTTCCGCCGCGCCTTCTCTGTCAATGGCCACGTCAAGAATCTCTGCGGAGCGAAGGACAATCTCAATCAGCTCCTCTGTCGTGTAAAATTCCAGATGATGGATCACGCCAAACCTGTCGCGCAGAGGCGCTGTCAGCAGCCCGGCGCGCGTGGTCGCGCCAACCAGTGTAAAACGCGGCAGTTCCAGACGGATTGACCGCGCCGCGGCGCCCTTACCGATCACGATATCAATCGCATAATCCTCCATCGCCGGGTACAGCACCTCTTCTACCTGCCGGTTCAGCCGGTGAATTTCGTCAACAAACAGGACGTCACCTTCCTGCAGGTTGTTCAGAATGGCCGCGATCTCTCCGGGCTTCTCAATCGCCGGGCCGGAGGTGACCTTCAGATGCACCTGCATCTCATTTGCAATAATGCCGGCCAGCGTCGTCTTGCCGAGCCCGGGAGGACCATAAAACAACACGTGATCCAGAACATCTCCGCGCTGCCTGGCCGCCTGGATATATACTTTCAGATTTTCCTTTGCCTTACTCTGCCCGATGTACTGGTCAAAACTCTGCGGACGAAGTGAGCGCTCAATCCGCCGGTCTTCCTCCTGTACATCTGTCTGAATCACACGTCGTGACATATTCAAAACCCTTCCAGAATAAATGGATGACGGGAAATAACAGAGAACCGTCCCCTGTCATCCTTAAATCCTGTCACCCGTTCACCCGTTAAATCAACAGCTTCAACGCCTGCTTCAGCACCGCCTCTGAATCCATCTCCGGCGTGATCTCCACGCGTCGTACGGCCTGCAGCGCCTCAGTACCGGAATATCCGAGCGCGACCAGCGCTTCCACGGCGTCATTCTCCGCGCGCCTCGCCTCATCCGATTCCGCGCGGACTCCCGGGGCGGCCATCCCGCCCTGTGAAAGCTTCCGCTCTATCGCATCTTCCAGATTAAACTTGTCCTTCAACTCGAGGATGACCTTCTGCGCCGTTTTTTTGCCGATGCCGGGCGCCTTTGCGATAAAAGCAGCGTCATCTGAAAGAACCGCATAGCGAAGATCATCTGCCGTCAGGGAAGAAAGAATTCCCATTGCCCCTTTTGGACCGATTCCGCTCACGCCGGTCAGCATCTTGAACACTTCCAGATCATCCCTTGTCGGGAAGCCATATAAGGTCAGAGCATCCTCTTTTACATTCAGGTACGTGTGGATCTTTACCTGGTCTCCGATCCGGACACTGCCATCCAGCAGCACTGCCGGCACAAAGACGCGGAAACCGATTCCGCCACGGTCGATCAGCAGCGCGTCCTGCTCTATTTCTTCTATGGTTCCCTTCAGATATGCGATCATCTCGTGCGCCTCCC
>JAFVEX010000146.1 GCA_017475785.1 Eubacterium sp.
CCCGGCATTGCCTGCTCCCGCATCCAGCGGCTCGCCGCGCCCTCTGCGCGGCGGACTGCTTCCCCTTCATCTCCGGCGGGCATGTTGCCCAGAATTGCCGCCTCACACGCCGCGCATGTGTACCACACGCGGTTGTGTATATAAAATGACAGAATGATCAAAAGCGCTATGACCAGGACTGTCATCGGAACAATCACTGCGGCTTCTACGGTCATGCTTGCCTTTTTTAGTTTTCCTGTAATTCCTTCTGTTTTATCCTGTCTGTATATAAAACACTTCATAAAGGGCAGCCTCCTGTTAGCGAACGATTTACAAACTGTGCAATCTTTTGTCGCCGGATGATTATCAAACAGCGCAATCTTCTGTCGTCGGACGATTATCAAACAGCGCAATCTTCTGTTACCGTATGATTTACAAACAGCGTAATCGTTTGTTATCTGAAAGATTTTCTGGGCAGCACAGGTAAAAAGGCACTCAGGAAGACCCGTACATCAATATCCGGCACACTCCTTCTGCCGCCAGCACAAAAGGCACAAACGGTATCGACCGGATCCTGCTTCGCACCGCGGCAAGAAGCATTGAAACTATCCCGGCTGCAAACAGCGCGCCAGAGAGAACGAGAAGCGTGTGGAAAAGTCCTGTCCATACCCCCAGCATCATCGCGGTCAGGCCATCGCCGTATCCTATCTTTCCTTCTGTAGTCCATGAGATCAAAAGCATCAGCCCTCCCGGAAACAACGCGGCAGGCAGAGCGGGGAGCGGCGCTTTTCGCACAGCGAGCGACCAGACAATTCCGGCAATAATCCCTGCCGCTGTCACCCACAGGAAAATCTCTCTGCGCCAAATATCTCTGACTGCATTGATGGACAGGAGGATCACAACAATCCATACCTCTGCCTGCATGTCGCCAACCCCTTTCCTTGATGCCGCTTTCCATGTTTGCTGTGTTTACGAATTCTCTTTTTGCGTGTTTACTGCGTTTGCGAATCCTCTTTTTGCGTGTTTGCTGCGTTTGCGAATCCTTTTTCTGCATGTTTGCTGTGTTTACGAATCCTTTTTCTGCGTGTTTGCTGTGTTTACGAGGCCTCTTTTGCTGCGCATCTGCTGCATTTGTGAAGTCCGCCCGTCTCCGATTCCTTTACAAGGTGGACGTGCCGTGTCAGTCCGCTGCAGGCTGCAGAATTGTGGTAGCTGTCGCCCTGCGGAGAGATGTAAACGATCTCATTTGTTCCACCGGAACCGATGCATTTCTCGCATGCGTGATATTTTTTTCCGGACTGATTGTGCTTCAGCGTGATACCGGCTGCCGAAACTGCTTCCCACGTAAGATCAAGGTGCGTACATTCGGAGGTCGTGTGATAAACACTCTCATAGTCTGTCACATAGACAAGATGGTCTTCTGTATTTTCCGCTTCTGTGTGACTGCCCTCATACCCTGTCCACGCATGAACACGTCCGCGGCAAAGAACACGGACCGGCGCATGCGCAAAGGGCAGACCGAAAGGGGTGTAAGACAGATATTCAGGGATATCTACAATACTGTTTTCTGGTGAGCTGCCGGTTGTTTCTTCTTTTCTGGAGAGCCATGAGATTCCTGCGGATTCCGCCGCTGCGGTCCGCTCTGCTGACTCCTGCAGTTTTACCATTTTCTGCGCATACTGGCCGTAAATGTCCAGCGTACAGATCAGCGCTGTCATGCACAGAAAGAAAAAAGGCACGATACAGGCCGCTTCGACCGTCAGACTCGCCTGCTTTAGCTTCTTAAAGGCCATTTCCATATCCATACACCTCATCAATTGAAATCTGTTTTCCTTCAACCCGTGACGAAAGCTTCATCTGCATGGCGTCGATACAGTTATCTATCCGGAACATCTCTTTTCCGCTTTTCTGGCGCAGGGCTGCTTCTACGAGATCCATCAGTCCCAATGTCAGTCCGGTGCTGTTTTTCGCGGCCAGAAGCATCTTCAGGTATTGTTGATACGTCAGTCCGCCTGCGTCGTTCTGCGCAGCCTGATTTTTATGACTCAGAAACTGCGGGAGCTGCTCTATAGAAAGCTTCCAGGTTTCGTCTGTCTTAACCAGCGCGGTTTTTCCGCCTGACAGCAGGTTCCGGAGATCCATAATGCTTTCTGCGTACGCCCACGCCGCCCTGATTCCTGCCGCGGCTGCAGGTGCCAGATAGGGCATTCCTATTGCCGAGCAGACGGCTGTCGCTGCCGCCAGTGATTCTGCGCGTTTCTGTGGGTTTGCGGCGAGATAGGCAATATTGGAGGCTTCCCGAATCACCAGCAGCCGGGTCAGTGTTCCTTTCAGGTTTTCAACATCCGATGCCTTTCCTGTGATCAGGTATTCCTGTTGGTATTGCAATCCGCTTCCTGTGTGGCCGGAAGTAAAACAGGGGAACATCTCTGAGGCATATTCCATAAGCAAGGCGTGGTCAACAATACCGCCTTTCTGCAGGCCGGGCGTGCCAATCCCCCGCTGCAGTGTTCGCCCTGAAGGGAAGGTCGATAAATCGGCCGTGTTCTCCGAAACGACATACCCGGCAGGAACAGCAAGCCGCAGAATCCCCAGTTTTCTGGCCTCGACAACCGTCTGGCGGGGATCTCTATAGGACTCGTCGATCTCGATTGCATCCGCCGCGGCCTGTTCCTGTTCTGAGACGCTGGTGTCAGAGGACGCCTTCCCCATCTGTTCCACCTGCCTGTCTGAGGTGCCGCGGGATTCCTCCAGCTGCTCCTTCAGCAGGCCTGCCGCCCCTGCTGCCAGTTTCCCTTTCATAGCCGTACAGATCTGCCTCGCAAACGCCGCGCCGCCTCCGTCTGTCGCCAGCGTGTAGGAGAGGATTGACGCTTCTGGATCAGCCATAGCTGTCAGAGAGCCGGCATCCAGAAGATTTTTCCCGGGATTAAGGATATACGACGCGTACGCTTCGGCCTCTCCTGTCAGTCTGTGCAGCTGAAGAGAATCACTTCCGCGTCCTCCGTCGATCATCAGAAGACCATATTCCTCAAATAGTTCCCTGTCATACTCCCCAAACAAGGAATACAGACTCTGCTCCAGCCCTGCAGCCAGTGCGACACGTCCCGCAGAGATCCTGGCAGAATAGTACGCCGCGGAAATCAGGGAAAGGAGGACGCACAAAACAAGGCACAGGTATGGTGTGATACTCCCTTTTTTCACTGTGATCCCTCCTTTCCTGTATTGTTTTTTGTCAACGTGTTATGAAATGATCCATTCTCGTTTTTTAGTTTTCCGGGGTGGTCGGCTGCTTTGAACCGTCACGGTCAGATTTGTGGCAGCAGCCGGTTTTCTGCGAATCACATTTCTCAGACAGAATTACTTTGTTTTGCAATTTTTGAGAGGATATTCTTTACGATTGTTGTGAGCTGCTGTTTAAAAATCAGAACGAGTCCGATCAGGACCACGATAATCAAAATGATCTCAACAACACCGACAGCATCCTCCTCCTGCAAAAATGCGCGCAGTTCTTTCATGATCTCTCTACCTCCTTCCCTGTAAAACTGAATATCACACATCAGGCTGGCTGTACCTGTACCTCTCTGGAATCAGAACCCCTCATGAGTGAGGGGCGGGGAATGCATGCGCCGCTACAGCGCATAGAATGCAGGAATCAGAATCAGTGCCATGACGACGAGCAGCATCATTGCCATCGGCAGAAGCAGCCGCACGGTAGCTTTTTCACCTTCCGCGCGCGCCCTCCTTCTGGCCGCTTCCAGCGCGTCCTGCACTTCCCGCTCCATCTGCGGCAGAATTCCAGCACCGCCCTTCTGCAGATTCTGGGACAAAAGCAGTGCCAGTCCCCTGTAACACGGCAGCTGGCACCGGCTGCCAAATTCATCATATGCTTCCAGTTCTGTGGCGCCGTTTTCCATGCGGACGGCTGTCCGGCTGACTTCCTCATAGGCGTGCCGGGCGGGCGCGCCGGATGCCCTTCTTGCCTGATACTCTCTGCTGATGCGGAAAAAAATAGTCCGCATACTCAATCCCGCGCCAAGATACAGCTGCATCTTGCTGAGCAGCTCCGGGTAGTCCTGCAGCATTTGTTCCTGCCGGCTGCGCGCGCTGCGCTCTCTGCGCTCCCGCATTGCTATCACACTCACAAGGCCTCCGATCAGTGCCAGAAGGGAGAGGCGGCTCTCTGGTCCTCTGTCAGCGCGGAACCAGCGAAGCTGCCTTCCGGCCGCTTCAGAAGGCAGGCGGTAGGTGTTTTCTTCCGCTTCCTGGTTCAGCTTCCGGCTCTCGTTCAGAATTGCTTCTCTGATGCTGTCAGGTTCTTCTGAAGGAAAGACGGTCACTGTCCGCTGCCAGTTTTCTTTTTGGTCCTGCAGTCCGAGTTCAGCGTAAAGCGTAACGCTGGCTCCCTCCTCGGGCACATCTGTCTGAATGACCCCGTCAGACCCAAGGATTTCCGGCTTGTCCGTATACCATTCCACTGTCACCGGACCGTCCTTTACCAAGGCTGGCAATTCCAGATTTCTTGAGACATGTGAGAGGGTCTGATTTTCTCCCAGTATCGTTTTGTCCAGCCATCTGCCCGCCTCCCGCAGAAGTTTTCCGGCTTCTTCTGGCGAATATACCGCTTCAGGCGGTTCGATCTCGATTTCGTACTGCCCGCCGGAATCCGTCCGGACTTCCATCGGCACATAGCCGGACGCGCGGAGTTCCTCAGAGGGGACTACTGTCACAGCCTGTCTGCCTCCTGTAGCAAGTTCTGCCGCGGCGAATACCGCGCCTGCTGCATTTACCAGCATGAAGCACCAGAACAACGTATTTCTGATCATCTTTTTATGGCGCAGCCAGACCAGCAGTCCAGCTGTTAAGATGGATACCGCCAACAACTTGCCCACCTCCTTTCAAACCACAGTCCGCAGCTTTCTTCGCTTGCAGACTTTGTTCTCCAATCAGGATCTTTTTATCTCCCTGTAAGTGCGGATTTTATACTTCGATACGGACAATTTTCATCCCGATCCAGATGGCCGCGGCGTAAACTGCGAGCGCTGCTGTCATGATCATCGCACCAGTCAGGTTTCCATACAGGCAGTCCATGAAGCTGCCAAAAGAAAGGCGCAGGTACAGGATCATTCCGGCCGGCATCACAGACATCAGTCGCTGTTCATACTGTTTGGCAGCAATCACGGTCTCAATCTCCTGTCTGGTATCAATCCGTTCACAGATAGTGGCCCGGCATTCCTTCAGCGCCTTGTCCATGTTTCCGCCGGTTCGTTTTACGATCATCAGAATTTCACCGAAGGATCTCAGATCTTCGCAGGCGCTGCGGTTTCCAAGATCATAAAACAGCCGCTCTACCGGCACCTGCAGACTCAGTTCCCGGATGATTTCGCGCAGCTCCCTGACTAGTACGTCATCCGGGCCGTACAGCTTTTCCATATCCTGTGCGGCGTGATTGACACTGTTTTCCAGAGAATAACCTGCTGCCATGCAGGAATACAGCGCAGATAAAAAATCCTTAAAATGTGCCTGCAGGAGGAGAATTCGCTGTCTGCACAGCTGCCGCCTCCTGATCCTCATGACAAGATACAGAACCGGGATAGCGGCCGGCAGCGCGCGCACATCGCAGTAGCAGATCCAGACGACGGCGAGCCCTGTGAGAATCCCGGCAGTGACGGTAATGCACAGTTCTTTGGTGTTGAACCTGTATGTTTCATACCAGATGGCTTCCTGCTTAGAGCTTTTCGTTTTTTCCGGGCGGCCTGCTTTTTGCCTGCCGCTGTTCTTCTTTTCCATATAGTTTTTCCCATTTCTCCCGCCGGCACAGTCCATGAATCTGTTCGAGGACACCTTCCGTGTTCCTGCGGAACAATGTCGTGATCTGCACGTCGTCTCCCTGCATTCCTGTGATTTCAGCGATCTCATCCACCATTCGCTTCCCTTTCCGGTCGCGCACCAGATGAACCATTATCTCGATGCCGGAGGCGATCTGCCTGCGTATGACCGGTATGGGCATATCTTCGTAGCTCATCTTTGCCATGATTTCCAGTCTGCCGATCATGTCGCGCACATTGTTCGCGTGCGCGGTTCCCAGGCTTCCGTCATGGCCTGTGGTCAGGCAGGTCAGCCAGTCTGCTGCCTCAGCGCCTCTTGTTTCTCCGATAATCAGGCGCGTCGGCCTCATCCGCAGGGCTGTCTTGATCAGATCCCGCATCGTTATCTCGTGCGTTCCCTCTATGTTGGCGTTCCGCACCTCCAGGCGCACCAGGTTTTCAATCCCCCGCAGCTGCAGTTCCGCGTTGTCTTCGATCGTCACCACGCGTTCTCCCTGCGGGATGGCATTTGAAAGCGCGTTCAAAAAAGTTGTCTTTCCCGTAGACGTGCCGCCACCGACCAGAATTGAATAGCCTGCGCGGACCAGGTCGGACAAGAAGGCTGCTGCCTGCCTCGTCAGGCTCCCCCATCGGACAAGTGTCTCCATCGTGACAGCTTCCTCCGAGAACCTCCTGATCGTCAGAATCGGCCCGTCCAGAGAAACCGGCGGCAGGACAATGTTCACGCGGGAGCCGTTTTTCAGCCGGGCATCGGCAATCGGATGCTGTTCATTTACCACGCGGTTGCACTGTCCCGCGATCTGCTGAATTACATCCTGCAGGCGCTCCTCTGAAGGAAAACACTTGTCCCACCTGCTGATTTTGCCATTTCGCTCAACAAAGATATTGCTGCACCCGTTTACCATGATTTCTGTCACGCTGTTGTCGTCCACCAGTTCCTGCAGAATATCCAGCCGCCGGACGGAATTAAAC
>JAFVEX010000147.1 GCA_017475785.1 Eubacterium sp.
AAATACTGTCCTGCAAAATCCGTCTCCAGCACACACCTGCGCACTGCCTCCAGATCTGACTGCGGTTCCAGTACAATTTCCGAGAGACTGCCGGTCACATCCGGAGATGCCCGCAGAATATCACATATCAGGTACCCGCCCATCCCGGCTATGACAGCCGTATCTGCATCGCCAGGCTCAAACGCCGCGAACCCGTCGGAATGTCTGATGGCGATTTTCTCTTCCAGTCCGTGCGCGCGGATATTTTCCGCCGCGATCTCCAGAGGACCCATCCGCACGTCCGACGCTACAGCGCCTCGGATCCTGCCCTGCTCCACCAGTTCAATCGGGACATACGCGTGATCACAGCCGATATCAGCCAGGATGCCGTTTCCGCGGACCATATTGACAATCGCCTGCAGGCGTCCGGATAATTTCTTCCGCATCAGTCGAGATAGTCCTTCAGCTTTCTGCTTCTGCTCGGGTGGCGCAGCTTCCGGAGAGCCTTGGCCTCAATCTGCCGGATTCTCTCACGCGTAACGTTGAACTCCCGGCCGACCTCTTCCAGCGTCCGCGCGCGGCCGTCGTCCAGTCCGAACCGCAGCCGGAGAACCTTCTGCTCACGCTCGGTCAGCGTGTCCAGTACCTCTTCGAGCTGCTCCTTAAGCATCGTAAATGCCGCCGCGTCAGCCGGGATCGGCGCGTTGTCGTCCCGGATAAAGTCGCCAAGATGGCTGTCTTCCTCTTCACCGATAGGTGTCTCCAGCGATACCGGCTCCTGCGAGATCTTCAGAATTTCCCGAACCCGCTCCACAGACATGTTCATCTCTTTTGAGATCTCCTCCGGCGTGGGCTCGCGGCCAAGCTCCTGCAGCAGCTGCCTGGAGACACGGATCAGCTTGTTGATCGTCTCAACCATGTGCACCGGAATGCGGATGGTCCTCGCCTGATCGGCGATCGCGCGCGTAATCGCCTGGCGGATCCACCAGGTCGCGTAGGTAGAAAACTTATAGCCCTTGCGGTAATCAAATTTTTCCACCGCCTTGATCAGCCCGAGATTTCCCTCCTGAATCAGATCCAGAAACAGCATGCCGCGGCCGACATACCGATTGGCGATGGAGACGACCAGCCTCAGATTGGCCTCTGCGAGACGTTTTTTCGCCTCCTCGTCACCCGCTTCCATCTTCTGCGCCAGATCCACCTCTTCCTCCGCGGTCAGAAGCGGCACCTTTCCGATCTCCTTCAGGTACATGCGGACAGGGTCCTCAATGCTGACGCCCTCCGGAACGGAGAGGTCGATTTTCTCCATATCAACCTCTTCTTCCTCCAGATTGCTGTCATCATCCTTCAGGATCAGAACATCGTCATTGTCATCCGTATCGTCTTTGGGGACACGCAAAACATCGATCCCGTGCGTCTCCAGATAGTTCATCACCTTCTCCATCTGGGCTTCCGAGATCTCCACATCCGCAAAATGATCGACGACTTCCTTGTACTCCAGCGTGTTTTTCCTGGACTTTCCAAGTTCCGTCAATTCGTGGATCTTCTCCATAAATTTTTCTTTATCCATTCCTGCTCGGCTCCTTCCCTCTACTGTTATTCAGATAATTGCGAAACTTCATTCAGGGGTTCGCAGTTAATGTCATTCCGTCCGAAATCTTATATCTGACAATCCATTCTCCCGGAACTGGTCCAGCTTTTTCCGCTCCTCTGTCAGCTGCCGGAGACCTTCCATATCTGTCATGGACAATCCCGCCAGTGCCTGATCCAGCGCGTCTTTTTTGATCTGGACAACGATATCCGTCAGCGCCCTCCGCTTCGCCTCGTCATCCTCGAGTCCGACGCTGCCGTGAAACAGCGCCGCGGCGCGGCTCTGTTCCTCGCCGTCTTCAAACTGGTCAAGCACCTGCGCAGGTGAGACCTGCCCGTCTGCATACTGCTGCGTCAGCAGCTCTGCCAGCTTCCTGTAAAATGGATTTGTAAAATCCTTCGCTGCGATCACCGGCGACAGCTGTCCGATCAGCCCCGGGTCATCCGCCATCCAGGTGATCATCAGCTTCTGCGCCTGATCCGACTTCGTCTCCCGCGCGGCCTGCTCCGGACGAGGCTGCTTCGCCTCTCTCGCAGGCGGCCGGCCCGCATTTCTGAGCGCGATCTTTCCGACCATTTTCCGCAGACTATCCGGCGCGGCCCGGTACCTGTGCGCGACTGCCTCCAGGTGGCTCTCCCGCTCAATTTCGTCCTCAAGGACAAGCAGATGCGCGGCAGCCGCGTGCAGAAAATCACTTCTTCCGCGGGGATCATTCAGATCATAATCTCTTTCCAGCATCCTGATTTCAAACAGAAAACTGTTTTCCGCCTGGTCAAGCCGTTCCTGAAAAGCCTCTGCCCCCATCTGCCGGATAAACTCATCCGGATCCTTGTACGGCTCAAGGTGCACCACCCTGCTTGCCAGACCAGCCTCCCGCAGCATCGGAATTGCCCGCAGCGCGGCCCGGATGCCCGCGTCGTCACTGTCATACAGAAGCAAAATCCGCTCCGCGTAGCGCTTCAGTAAGGAACAATGGCCTGACGTCAGAGACGTCCCCAGGGAAGCGACTGCGTTTGTAAATCCTGCCTGATGCATGGCAATAACGTCCATATAGCCTTCGCAGACAATCATCTCCCGCCCGCGGCTCTTTCTGGCGATCTGCAGCCCGTACAGATTGCGGCTTTTGTCAAACACCGGCGTCTCAGGTGAATTCAGGTACTTTGGTTTTCCGTCCCCCATGATGCGTCCGCCAAAACCGATCACATGTCCGCCAGCGTCCATGATCGGAAACATCACGCGGTTCCAGAACTTGTCATGGGCACCCTTCTGCTCATCCATATAAAACAGTCCGGAATCCGCCAGAATCTGGTCATCGTATCCCTTTCCGGACAGATACCGGTACAGGTCATTGCTGTATTTATCCGCGTATCCCAGGCCGAACCGCTGTATGGTTCCGCCATCCAGCGCGCGCCCGGTCAGATATTCCATCGCCTGCTTTCCGGCGGGCATCCGCAGCTTTGCGTAAAAATACTTCGCGGCCTCTTTCTGGATCTCCAGCAGACGCTTCTTTCTGTCCGCCTCATGCTGCGCGGCAGGCGACATCTCAATCTCAGGCAGCGTAATGCCCGCGCGGTCAGCAAGAAACTGAACCGCCTCCTGAAACGTCCTGTTCTCGTACTGCATCAGGAATGTATAGACATTTCCTCCGGCGCCGCACCCAAAGCAATAGTACATCTGCTTATCGCGGCTCACAGAAAAAGAGGGTGACTTCTCGTTGTGAAACGGACAGAGCCCGAACCACGAGCTGCCGCGCCGCTTCAGCCTGACGTACTCAGATACGAGATCGACGATGTCGGAGCCTGCACGCACTTCTTCAATTATATCATCGCTGTAGCGCATTCCCCGCTCCTGTCATCCTATAGCACATCCCACGCATTCGGTACGAAGATCCCCTCAAAGGTCCGGATACAGTACTGATCCGTCATTCCAGAAATATAATCACAGATCACGACCGCCTCCTGCTCACCGCTGTCAATCAGCTGTCTGTACTTCTCCGGCAGCGCCTCCGGCCTTGATTCATAGTAATGATAGAGTTCTCCGAAAAGCAGGACAACTTTCTCTTCTTCCTGCTTTGCGACGGGATTCGTGTACACATCCTCGAACATCACTTCCCGAAGTCTCGCGAGATACCCCGCGACCTCCTCTGACTGCCGGATTTCACTTTTCCCATAACTGGAAGCAATCAGGTCATGGATCAGCGTGTTCAGTCTGGCGCGGGTCGTCATGCCGAGTGCCTCCCGGAGATCCTTTGGAATATCCTCCTCCGTAATAATGCCGGCACGCTGCGCGTCATCCATGTCGTGATGAATGTACGCGATTTTATCGCAGATTCTGACGATCTGTCCCTCAAGAGTCGAGGGATTTCCCGAGGTCTGGTGATTCAGGATTCCGTCGCGCACCTCCCATGTCAGGTTCAGCCCCTTCCCGTCCTTCTCCAGAAGCTCCACGACCCGGAGACTCTGCTGATTGTGCCGAAACCCCGCAGGGCAGAGCTGATTCAAGACCTTCTCCCCAGCGTGTCCGAAGGGCGTATGGCCAAGATCATGCCCAAGAGAGATCGCCTCGACCAGGTCGACGTTCAGCTGCAGTGCCTTTGCCACCGTTCTGGCGATCTGGGAAACCTCCAGTGTATGGGTCAGGCGCGTGCGGTAATGATCTCCCTGCGGAGACAGAAACACCTGTGTCTTATCCTTCAGTCGGCGGAACGCCTTTGAGTGAAGAATGCGGTCCCGGTCCCGCTGGTAGGCAGTCCTGACATCACAAGGTTCTTCTTCTCTGGCACGCCCGCGGGAATTCCGCGCAAGAGACGCAAACGGAGAAAGCTCCGTCTGCTCTTTTTCTTCCATGATCTCGCGAATATCCATGATACGTACCTCTGCCATCAGATTCCTCGATCGGATTCCTCTAATAATTTATTACCGTGACTGTCGGGGTTTTCCTTTTTCATCGGGTGATTTTTTATGAGAATTTAAGAATTCAGATTCCTTGGGGATCTTCGTTATTGCAGTAGGAGGAATTATTAGAATTATTCGAATCACACAGTCTGAGACCGCACAAGGAATGACAGCTTCCAAAAGACATGCTGCAGAGAAATAAATCCCCGGAAACCATTCGGCTTCCGGGGTGATAAGTGCGGAAGACGGGACTTGAACCCGTACGACATTGCTGCCACTAGATCCTTAGTCTAGCTCGTCTGCCAATTCCGAAAAAATCCTTTATTTATGCGGTTTTTCAGCACTTTTATTAATTTGAAATGCCCTTAAGTCCACTAGATTTATGAAATTATTATACGCTATTTTGGGCGCGAAAACAACAACAAAACAACAACTTTTACGTTGTTTTCCAGTTGAAATAATTTGGAATTTTTAGTTGCAA
>JAFVEX010000148.1 GCA_017475785.1 Eubacterium sp.
CCGGTGCCATTGATATTATCATCGTGGATTCGGTTGCCGCGCTGGTTCCGAAAGCAGTAATTGACGGTGATATGGGTGATTCACATGTCGGACTGCAGGCACGTATGATGTCACAGGCCTGCCGTAAACTGACGGCGGCGATCAGCAAAACAAACTGTATCGTTGTATTCATTAACCAGCTGCGTGAGAAAGTCGGCATCATGTTTGGAAATCCGGAGACGACGACCGGCGGCCGCGCACTGAAGTTTTATTCATCGATCCGGCTGGATGTCAGAAGAATCGAGACACTCAAGAAGAGCGGTGAAATGATCGGAAACAGAACCCGTGTCAAAGTGGTTAAGAACAAAGTTGCGCCGCCGTTCCGTGAAGCGGAGTTTGATATCATGTTCGGGCGCGGTATTTCCCGTTCCGGTGATATTCTTGATCTGGCAGCGGATAAAAATATTATTGTCAAGAGCGGTGCGTGGTATTCCTATGAAGGAGAAAAAATCGGTCAGGGACGTGAGAATGCCAAGATCTATCTGGAGGAAAACGCCGACTTTATGCAGATGATTGAACGTAAGGTACGCGACGCTTACGGACTGCAGGGAGCATCTGAAACGCAGGAGACAGAATCTGCGGATGCAGATGAGTAAACCGGCACACAGCGCCGCAGTCCGCAAGGCAATGAATCTGCTTCTGCACCGGGACAGGACGGAACGTGAGCTGAGAAGCCGTCTGGAGGCAGGCGGCTTCTCAGACGAAGAGATAGATGAAGCGATCGAATATACTGCTTCCTTTGGCTATGTAAATGACAGGCGGTACGCAGAGAATTATGCGGTCTCTTTTACAGGTAAAAAAAGCCGCAGGATGATTGCCGCAGATTTGAGACAGCGCGGTGTTGATGAGATATGGATTGAAGAGGCAGTTGCAGCCTTGCCGGAAGATGAATCAGAACAAATCATAAATCTGCTGTACAAGCGGGCGGGTGAACCGCATGCGCTGGATCAGGCAGAAAAACGACGTTTACAGGGATATCTGGCGCGCAGAGGATTTTCAACAGGGGAAATTATCCGGGCAATGCAATCCTACGAAAAAAAGTAATTGACAAGCGATTTTTATTATTATATACTAGTCCTTGCGTCAGGCGCGGATGCGCAATCAGCAAAACGTCCCGCCGAAACCGGGGTGTGGCTCAGTTTGGCTAGAGCGCCTGGTTTGGGACCAGGAGGCCGCAGGTTCGAATCCTGTCACCCCGATTAGCTGAAGGGCTTATAACAAGCCGGACTGTGCAGGTGTAGTTCAGTGGTAGAACACCAGCCTTCCAAGCTGGATATGTGGGTTCGATTCCCATCACCTGCTTCTGTGTTTGTAGCTCAGCTGGATAGAGCAACGGCCTTCTAAGCCGTGGGTCGGGGGTTCGAGTCCCTCCAAGCACGTTGGGAGAGATTCCCTTTCATATGATGGTGGATATGGCGTAGCTGGTTAACGCGCCAGATTGTGGCTCTGGAGATCAAGGGTTCGATTCCCTTTATCCACCCTGCCGTATGGCGACTTATTGGGCCATCGCCAAGCGGTAAGGCACAGCACTTTGACTGCTGCA
>JAFVEX010000149.1 GCA_017475785.1 Eubacterium sp.
ACTCCCAGTACCTGGTGAAAGCGTTTAATGACCACTGGATTGACGGCTGGATCAGGAAGGGCTGGAAGCGCGGAAGGAACGAGCCGGTCAAGAATGTGGATCTGTGGAAGCGGCTGCTGGAAGCAAAGGCACCACATCAGGTCACGTTTGTCTGGGTGCGGGGGCACGACGGGCATGAATTCAATGAACGCTGTGACCGCCTGGCCACATCTGCCGCGGACGGATCGGATCTGTTAAAGGATGATGGAGCTGAATTGTCCTGACGGCTCAGACTGCTCAGGTTTCAGGCATGTAAAAAAAATCAATCAGTTCATTGCTCATCACTACATAATATTGTCATCAGGAGGGAGTTATGAGAAAACGAATCAGAAATTACGCGGCAATTATTCTGGCGTCGGCAGTTGTGCTGGCAGGATGCGGATCCGGCCAGACATCTTCCGGACAGGCAGATACAGGCAGTTCCTCTGCAAAAGCAGACACTGCGGCAGAGGTGGAAACTGCTGCTTCCAATGAGGATACATCGACATCAGCGAGCGCTTCTTCCGAGGCCGGGAGCACGGTTTCGTCAGACGAGAGCGCAGCATCCGGATCCGCGCAGTCCGCGTCGGCCGCAGAGGACACGGCAGCAGCTTCTTCTGCAGAGGACGGCAGCGCACTGGATTCGCTGGAAGGAGGAGACACTCCTGACGCGCTGAAGCTGCCGGGAAGCTCCTCTGATGACGCAGGGGCGGCCGCCGCGCCGGGCGGTCTTCACGCGCTTTCCGCGAAAAAAACCGCGTCTCTGGCAATTGACAGCCGCATGTGTGATTTTAAGAACTCCGGAATTATCTATCAGAATGATCAGTCCGGCAATTACGGTGTACTGACGTCTGACGGGACGCACGACACAGGAGATATTTACACATCTGCCAGGGAGGCAGACAATTATTATCCCGGGTATTTTATCGTTTCTTCCAGCAAGGCGGACGTCAGCAACGTAAATGTAAACGGGCTGATCGACGCGGAAGGCAATGAAATCATTCCGTGCGAGTATGGGTTTATTTCGCTGCTCAGCGACCGCTACGCGAAGGTGATTACATCGTCCGGGCAGACAACCAATGAAGAAGAAGCGCTGTTTTATTATACGGACAGCTTCATCTCCTTCACGCCTGATGAAGATGACATCATGTTTAAAGGCAGCTGGCAGGTATATGACATGCAGAAGAAGGCACTGGTTCCCGGTGTTTCCGGCACCAACCGCTACAGCATTGACGTGAAAGGCAGTTATATCACATATGTGACAGACGATGAGACGCGGCACACGGTCGATCAGGACGGAAACGAGGTCTCTGACGATCTGGTCATCCTGTCGAATGGCGCTTGTGCGCGGGAGAGTGACGGAAAGGCAGTGCTCTATTCTCCTGAAGGAGAGGAACTGTTCTCCTATGACTCTACGGAAACTTATGTGCAGGGCTACGCGGGCTACGACACCTATACGGCTGCTGATTATGACATGAATCATTACCTCCTGGATGAAAAAGGAAACGTTCTGACGCCGGGGCTGCAGGGAACCTTTGGCGAGGTTTTCCCGGATTGCTTTATCGCGGATGATCAGCTTCTGAACTACAGCGGCGAGCCGTTTCTGGATGGTTCCTACACGGCGCTGTATTACGATGAGGTGTACGAGGATGTCTATTCAGCCCGCAAGGACGACACCTATGTCGTGTTTGACAAAGAAGGAAACGTGCTCTACCAGGATGACGAACACGCTGCGGACGACGTATACAAGGACATCTATGCTTTTTCGATAAAGAACGCGGACAGCAAAAGCCAGTACTACAATTATAGCACCGGGACATATTCCATCGAGGGAAGCACAAATGTCTCCCACTGGCTGGTAAGCCAGCAGGACAACGACAAGCACAATCTCTTTGAGACGCGCACAGGAAAGATGCTGATCGAGGGATATGAGCAGTACGCGGCAGTGGAAGATAAAACCAGCCATGTGACATGGGTCTACGCCAGCAACGAAGGCAGCATCGATGTTTATGAGGTGAGCGCAGTCGGCTGAAGTGTGAAAAAAAGAAAGGATACCGGCAGGATGAAAATATATGAAGAACTTGTGGCGAGAAATCTGATCGCGCAGGTTACAGATGAAGATAAAGTGCGCGAGCTGGTCAACAGCGGGAAAGCGGTTTTTTACATCGGGTTTGATCCCACGGCGGACAGCCTGCATGTCGGGCATTTTATGGCGCTTTGTCTGATGAAGCGCCTGCAGGAGGCCGGAAACAGACCCATCGCCCTTCTGGGCGGCGGAACCGGCATGATCGGCGATCCGTCCGGGCGGACGGACATGCGTCAGATGATGACGCCGGAGATTATTCAGCACAATATTGACTGCTTCAAGGTGCAGATGAGCCGTTTCATCGACTTTTCCGAGGGAAAGGCGCTGATGGTCAACAACGCGGACTGGCTGATGAAGCTGAATTACAGTGAGTTTATCCGTGAAGTCGGACCGCATTTTTCGGTCAACAACATGCTCCGCGCGAAATGCTACGAACAGCGGATGGAAAAAGGACTTTCTTTCCTGGAGTTCAATTATATGCCGATGCAGAGCTATGATTTTTACAAGCTCTATCAGGAATACGGCTGCAATATGCAGTTCGGCGGAGATGACCAGTGGTCCAATATGCTCGGCGGAACGGAGCTGATCAGGAGAATTCTTCACAAGGACGCGTACGCGATGACCATCACGCTGCTTCTGAATTCAGAAGGCAAGAAGATGGGCAAGACGCAGTCCGGTGCTGTCTGGCTGGATCCGGACAAGACCTCCCCGTATGATTTCTATCAGTACTGGCGGAATGTCGCGGACGCGGATGTTCTGAAATGTCTGCGCATGCTGACCTTCCTGCCGGTGGAGCAGATCGACGAGATGGATAAGTGGGAAGGCAGCCAGCTCAATCAGGCCAAGGAAATTCTGGCGTACGAGCTGACATCGCTGGTTCACGGCGACGAAGAGGCGAAAAAGGCGGAGGCCGGCGCGAAAGCTCTGTTCGGGGGCGGAGGAGACGCGGCCGAAATGCCGACAGCAGAGCTTGCCGATGAAGATTTCAAGGATGGGGCGATCGACCTGATCTCGCTTCTGGTGAAAGCGGAGCTGGTGAGCACCCGGTCTGACGGACGCAGACAGATCCAGCAGGGCGGCGTCTCGATTGACGGAGAGAAAATTACGGATATCTACCACTCCGTCAGAAAAGACGAGATTGGTCCGGACGGAATTCTGCTCAAGAAAGGCAAACAAAGCTTTAAGAAAATTATCTGCGCGCAGTAGTCAACAGATGAAGGAGATTTTCCCAATGAAACAATATGGTTTAAATGAGCTCCGCGAGATGTTCCTGTCATTTTTTGAGAGCAAAGGGCATCTGCGGCTGCCAAGCTTCTCGCTGATCCCGCACAATGACAACAGCCTCCTGCTGATCAATTCCGGCATGGCGCCGCTGAAGCCTTATTTCACCGGCGCGGAGATTCCGCCGCGCACCCGCGTGACGACGTGCCAGAAGTGCATCCGCACGGGCGATATCGAAAATGTCGGCAAGACCTCACGTCACGGAACCTTTTTTGAGATGCTCGGAAACTTTTCGTTTGGCGATTATTTCAAAAAAGAATCGATCCCGTGGGCATGGGAGTTCCTGACAGAAGTTGTCGGGCTTGATCCGGAGCGTCTTTATCCGTCTGTCTATGTCGATGACGACGAGGCGTTTTCTATCTGGCGGGACAAGATGAATATCGCGCCTGAGCGTATTTTCAAGTTTGGAAAAGAGGATAATTTCTGGGAGCACGGAAGCGGTCCCTGCGGCCCCTGCACGGAAATCTATTATGACCGCGGTGAAAAATACGGCTGCGGAAAGCCGGACTGCACCGTCGGGTGCGACTGTGACCGCTACATCGAGGTCTGGAATGTCGTGTTCAGCCAGTTTGACAATGACGGCGCGGGCCACTATGAGGAGCTGGAGCAGAAAAATATCGATACAGGCATGGGACTGGAGCGTCTGGCGGTGGTCGTGCAGGACGTGGACTCGATTTTTGACGTGGACACCGTCCGCGCGCTGCGCGACGAGGTCTGCCGGACAGCAGGCGTGTCCTACGGGACCGATGTGAAGACAGATGTCTCTGTGCGTGTCATCACGGATCACATCCGCTCGGCGACCTTCATGATCTCAGACGGCATTATGCCCTCAAATGAAGGACGCGGATACGTACTGCGCCGCCTCATCCGCCGCGCGGCGCGTCACGGCAGAATCCTCGGAATTGATCATCAGTTCCTGGCAGATCTGTCTGTCCGGGTCATGGAGGACAGCAGCGCCGCCTATCCGGAGCTGAAGGACCGCCGCACATTTATCATCAAAGTGCTGAACAACGAGGAAGAGCAGTTCAACAGGACACTGGACCAGGGTCTGCGGATTCTCGGCGACATGGAGGCGGAATTACAGAAGAACGGCGGCAGCACACTTGCGGGCGAAGACGCGTTCCGGCTGTACGATACGTATGGATTCCCGCTGGATCTCACGAGGGAGATTCTGGAAGAAAAGGGCATTTCCATCGACGAAGAAGGCTTTGCGGCGTGCATGAAGGTTCAGCAAGAGACGGCGCGGAAGGCGCGCGCGGTCAGCAACTTTATGGGCGCGGATGCCACCGTCTACGATCAGATCGACGCGGCGGTCACCACGGAATTTGACGGATATTTCGATCATCTTGAAGAGAAGGCTGTAATACAGGCAGTTGCGGGCGCAGAGGAGCTTGCCGAGGTACTCGGTACGGAGGAGCGCGGCACCATCGTGACAGATAAGACGCCGTTTTACGGAACAATGGGCGGTCAGGAGGGCGACACCGGCCTGATCGAGACGGCCGACGGCGTATTTGAGGTAGAAGAAACCATTCACATCAGGGGCATGATAGGGCACGTCGGACATGTAGTCTTGGGCGTGATCCAGAACGGATCAGAAGCCACGCTGAAGGTCGATCCTGCCGCGCGTCTCGCCACAGCGCGGAACCACAGCGCGACGCATCTTCTGCAGAAGGCATTGAAAACGGTGCTCGGCGCGCATGTAGAGCAGAAGGGCTCCTTTGTCTCGCCGACGCGCCTGCGCTTCGACTTTGCGCATTTCCAGGCGATGACGCCAGAAGAGATTCGCCGTGTCGAGGAAATCGTAAATGACGAGATCCGGAACGCCCTGGCGGTCACCACGGATATCATGACACTGGAGGACGCGCGCAAGACCGGCGCGATGGCGCTGTTCGATGAAAAATACGGCGACAGTGTCCGCGTCGTCTCGATGGGAGACTTTTCGAAAGAACTCTGCGGCGGAACGCATGTGGCCAATACTTCGGAGATCCAGTTCTTCAAGATCCTCTCGGATTCCGGTATTTCTTCAGGCGTCCGGCGTATCGAAGCCCTGACAGGAACCAATCTGATCCGGTATTACGAGGGGCAGGAGGCGATTCTGCACACGGCAGCCAGAGCAGCCAAAAGCGACGCCGCTGATCTTCCGGACAAGATCGCGCAGATGCAGGCACAGATCAAGGAGCTGCAGAGCGAAAATGAGACGCTGAAGAACAAGCTTGCGCAGGAGTCCCTCGGGGATGTCACAAATCAGGTGCAGGAAGTGAACGGGATCCGTCTTCTGGCAGTATCTGTGCCGGATACAAGCGGAAATGAGCTCCGGAATCTGGGTGACCAGCTGAAGGAGAAAATCGGCGAAGGCGTCGTTCTGCTGGCCTCCGCGAAGGATGGCAAGGTCAGCCTGGTGGCCATGGTGACGGAGGAAGCCCAGAAGGCAGGAGCACACGCGGGCAACCTGATCCGCGAGGCGGCGAAAATCGTCGGCGGCGGAGGAGGCGGCCGTCCGAACATGGCGCAGGCCGGCGGAAAGAACGCGGAAAAGATCCCGGAGCTGATCGAAAAAGTTCCGGAGCTTCTCGCGCAGCAGATTCAGTAAATCTGCTTGACGTTTCCGAAAAACCTGATATAATGAATGAAGTGCAAAAATACCCAGCACAGTTGTATTTAAGCACAATTCGCAACTGGAGGGAGGTCAGGTCTGGGAATGGCTAATGTAATCGTCAAAGAAAACGAGACATTGGACAGCGCTTTGAGAAGATTTAAGCGCAGCTGCGCGAAGGCTGGTATTCAGCAGGAAATCCGTAAGAGAGAGCACTACGAAAAGCCGAGCGTTCGCCGCAAGAAAAAATCCGAAGCAGCTAGAAAGCGCAAATACAATTAATGCAATAAGAGAGCTCTGACGAATGTCAGGGCTCTTGTCATATGACAGGAAATTCCTCTGGATTTCCTGTGAGATGGCAGGAAATACTCTGAAATGGTCTGGGCGCGCCGAAGTCCGGCCGGGACTTTGTTTTTGGGGCAGGTCATGAAAAAGATCGTAACAACCTCATATTCGATTCAATTGCATAAGCCGGTTCCGGAGCCTGTAAAGATCCGCATCGCCTTTCTCTCCGATCTGCACAATGCCTGCGGAAAAGAAGAAACACAGGAGGTTCTGCGTCTTCTGGAAGAAGCTTCGCCGGATCTAGTGCTGTGCGGAGGCGACATGATTATCGCGCAGCCGGGTGTCCCGACTGCTCCGGCGGTACGTTTTATGAAGCGGCTCGCCAGGCGTTACACAGTCTGGTGCGGAACCGGGAATCATGAGTACCGCGCGAGAATATATCGAAAACAGTACGGCACGATGTACCGGGATTATGTGCGCCCGCTCACGAAGGCAGGCGTAGTTTTTCTGGAAAATGAGAGTGCCGCAGTCAGGTATGGCGGAATCAATGTGCGCCTGTGCGGCTTTGACATGAAGCGGAGATATTATCACAGGTTCAACCGTGAGAGAATGCCGCTATCTGAGCTGACAGACGTATTTGGCCGTCCCGATCCTGGTGAAGTCACTATTTTGCTGGCGCACAATCCGGCGCAGATTTTCACCTATCTGAAGTGGGGCGCCGACCTGACACTCTGCGGACACTACCACGGCGGCCTGGTGCATCTGCCGGGAGGACGCGCGCTCATCAGTCCGGACTTCCGCCTGTTTCCGCGCAACGCGCAGGGGCTGCTTCATTACGGCCGCCGTTACGCGGTCATCAGCTCTGGCCTGGGCGAGCACACCGTGCCTGTCCGCGTCAACAACCCCCGGGAGATCGTCCTGATCGATCTGGAGATCGGGTAAAGAAGCTGCGGGGATAATCTCTTAAAAAACCAGGAAAGATCAGCAAATGGCAATAGACGTAAAACTGGAAAAATTTGAAGGCCCTCTTGACCTTCTTCTTCATCTGATCGAAAAAAACAAAATCGACATCTACGACATCCCGATTTCCGAAATTACAGATCAGTATCTGGAATATGTGCAGGCGATGGATCATGAGGACATGGATGTAACCAGCGAGTTCATGGTGATGGCAGCGACACTGATCGACCTGAAATGCCGGATGCTCCTGCCGAAAGAGGTAAACGAGGATGGAGAGGAAGAGGATCCGAGAGCAGAACTTATGCGCGCGCTGCTGGAGTATAAGCAGTACAAGTACATGGCCGGCCGTCTTCGTGAATGTATGGACGAGGCCGGAAATCTTGTGACGCGCCCTCAGAGCTATCCGCGGGAGGTTCTGGCGTACCGGCCGCCTGTTGATACGGAAGAACTGCTCCAGGGCGTCACGATGCAGCAGCTGGAGGAACTCTTCCGGTTTGTCATCAGACGGCAGGAAAACAAGATCGACCCGGTCCGGAGCCGCTTCGGACAGATCGAAAAAGAAACGGTTACCCTGCCGGAAAAGATGGATTATGTCAGAAGGATCACGCGCAGGAGGCGGCGCGTAACATTCCGGGGACTCCTGGAAGCGGAAAACACCAAAATGCAGACCATTATCACATTTCTGGCAGTTCTGGAGCTGATGAAGACCGGCAACATCCGCATTACGCAGAATGAACTGTTTGGAGATATTGAGATCGTCTCATCTGAGGAATCTGCGGCAGATGGAACAGTCCGGCAGGGAGAGGACAGGAATGGACAGACAAAATGAAATCACAGGCGTGGACAGCTCCGCAGTGGAGAACACCGGAATGGTGAGCGGATCCACGGAGAAATACGGGGAAGGTACAGATACAGGTCAGCGTCCGGATACAGCGGAAGCATCACATCCGGAGGGCTGGACAGAAACCGGCGCGCTGGAAGCGATTCTCTTTTCTTCGGGGGATCCGGTATCCGCAGACCGGCTTGCCGCCGCGGCCGGCATCACACCAGGAAAAACCCGCGAACTCCTGCGGCAGATCCAGGAGCGGCTGGAAGACCCGGCGTCCGGAATCAAGCTTCTGGAGCTTGAGGGTGCCTGGCAGCTGTGCACAAAGCAGCAGTACTTTGAGACGCTGATCCGTATCGCGAGCCATCCCGCAAAGCCGCGGCTGACGGATGTCGTGATGGAGACACTCTCGATTATCGCCTATAAGCAGCCGGTCACCAGGGCAGAAATAGAGCGGATCCGCGGCGTGAAGTCGGATCACGCGGTAAATAAGCTGATTGAGTACGACCTTGTGCGGGAGGTCGGGCGTCTCGACGCGCCCGGCAAACCGATTTTGTTCGGGACGACGGATCAGTTTCTGCGGAGCTTCGGCATCAGCTCCAGCGGGAATCTCCCTGAGCTTACGGCTCTCGAAAAAGCGGATTTTGAGGCGGAAGCAGAGGCGGAGCTGGCGGCAGGAGAGCAGGCGGCAGACGCCGAGCAGATCCGGATAGAGGTCTGATGCAAAATTGTACTAAAATAAATACAAAAACAGTTGAAATGTTGAGTGAAACCAGTTAATATAGAAGTTGGTGAAAAATTTGTCATTTACGGCAAAAGAAATATCATTTATGGAGGTAAGAGAATGAGCAGCATGGTGGGAAGTCCGGCTGCAGCGAGAATTGAAGCGCTGCTGGATCCGGGCAGTTTTGTTGAAATCGGCGCGGCGGTAACAGCACGCAGCACGGATTTCAATCTGTCTGATAAAAAACAGCCATCGGACGGAGTCATCACGGGTTATGGACTGATCAATGAGAGTCTGGTATATGTTTACAGCCAGGATTTCTCCGTGATGAAGGGAACAGTAGGCGAAATGCACGCTAAAAAGATTGTCAGGATCTTTGATATGGCAGTCAAGATGGGCGCGCCTGTGATCGGACTGGTAGACAGCGCGGGCATGCGTCTGGAGGAGGCCTCCGACGCGCTTCAGGCGTTCGGCGGCATTTACATGGCCATGAGCAACGCTTCCGGCGTCGTTCCGGTGATCACCGGGATCTTCGGCACCTGCGGCGGAGGTATGGCGCTGATTCCCGCGCTCTCTGACTTTGTCTTTATGGAAGCGGAAAACGCAAAGCTTTTCGTGAATTCCCCGAATGCAATTCCAGAGAACTATTCCGGCAAGGTGGATACTGATTCCGCGGCGTTCCAGAGCGGCGAAGCAGGCATGGTGGATGTCTGCGGCACAGAAGCAGAAATTCTCGCTTCCATGCGTTCCCTGGCAGCGCTTCTCCCTGCAAATAACGAGGATGAAGCATATGATGAGCCGTCAGATGATCTGAACCGGCTGATTTCCGACGCGGCGGCTTGTGCGGCAGATCCCGCGCTCCTGATCCCGCGTCTGGCAGACGGGCAGCTCTGCTTTGAGGCAAAGGCCGCTTACGGCAAAGATATGGTAACTGCGCTCGCGAAGATCGGCGGCTCTACCGTCGGGATCGTCGCGAACCGCACAGCGCTGTATGACGCAGAGGGAAACGAGACGGAGAACTATGGCGGGCAGATCAGCGCGCGCGGCGCCAGAAAGGCGGCTGCGTTTGTGAAGTTCTGTGACGCGTTCTCAATTCCTGTCGTGACACTGACAAACGCAAGAAGCTTCAAGGCGACACAGTGTTCAGAGACGCATATCGCGAAGGCGGCGGCCGAGCTGATCAGCGCGTTTACAGGCGCAACGACCGCGAAAATCAACGTGATTACCGGCGAGGCATTCGGAAGCGCGGGGCTTGTGATGAACAGTCACGCAGTCGGCGCGGACCTGGTTTACGCCTGGGAAGACGCAAAGTGCGGCATGATGGACGCTTCTGCGGCGGCCAAGATCATGTATGACGGAGCCGGCGGCGACGTGATCGCGGAGCAGGCGGCGGCGTACGACGCGCTGCAGAACAGCGTCGAGGCAGCGGCGGCAAGAGGTTACGTAGATACCGTCATTGCGCCGGAGGAGACGCGGAAATATCTGATCGGCGCAATCGAGATGCTCTTTACGAAGCGGGAGTTCCGTCCGGACAAGAAGCACGGGACAGTTTGAGTGAGGAGGCGCTATGAATAGCAGAAAGAGAAACTTTACAGCGCTGGCGGTTCTGGTGCTGAGCCTGGTTCTGCTGGCGGGCAGCGCGTTCTCTGTATTTGCCGCGGGAGAAATGACCGAGGAAATGAAGGCGGCATATCAGGAGAACGTTGACAGCTTTCTGTCAGAGGTGTTTGCCTACGACGACACAGTACTGGACCAGATGCGCGAGAACGGCGGCTTTTATGAGGTTATGGTAGATGCCATCCGCAATGACCGCGATACGCTCGGCGCGTTTATCGAGGCAGAGCCTGCAGTGCTTGATGACAGCGGCGAACAGATGACCGCAACGTCAAACGTGAAATTCGAGAACTATGACGCCGAAGTCGTGATGTATTTTGACTATGACAGTGACGCGAGATCCTATGCGCCAAAGAATTTTGTCATGAACATCGACTATCCGCTGAGTACCAGAATGGCGCAGGCGGGGCAGAACACGGTTACCGGTCTTCTGGTCGTGTTCGTTGTTCTGTTTTTCCTTGCGTTTGTCATCTCACTGTTCAAGTATATCAATCCAGAGGCGCGCGGAAAGAAAAAAGCCGAGGAAGACGCGCCTGCGGCTGCCCCGGGCAAGGAACTGCGTCCGGGAGTGCCGGCGGCAGCGCGAGCGGCGGTTCGTCCCGCGGCGGATGAAGATGAGATAGCAGTAGTGATTGCCGCGGCGATCGCGGCGGCAGAGGCGGATCATCCGTCGGCAACCGGATATTATGTGCGCTCGGTGAAACGCCGCGCGTCAGGAAGAAACTGGAAGAGAGCTTAGGAGGAGCATCCATGAAAACATATAGAATTACAGTTAACGGAAAAGTTTATGATGTCACGGTAGA
>JAFVEX010000150.1 GCA_017475785.1 Eubacterium sp.
CAGGAAAGGAGGTGACGGATCTGGATGAACTCGCAAGAAAAATCCAGGATGAGACAGAAAAAAGCCTCAACTACTGAATCGGCCGCGCAAAAAAGCCAGCGGCGCGCAGTATGGCCGTACCGTCTCGTATCTGTCCTGTCTGTCCTGCTGTTTATAGGACTGGTTTGTTATATGGTGTATTTCCAGGTTGTCAGAAGCTCTGATCTTCTGAACAGCCCGTATAATAAGCGGACAGAGGCACTCGCAGAGAAGGTTGTGCGCGGCAGTATCCTTTCATCTGACGGGACAGTCCTCGCCGAGACTCATCTTGACGGGGAGGGGAATGAGAACCGGTCCTACCCGTACGGATCGCTGTTTGCCCATACGGTCGGATATCTTGATTATGGTTCCAGCGGGCTTGAACAGTCGCAGAACAGCCGTCTGCTGACCTCTCACGCAGATCTCGGCCAGCAGGTGACGTCAGAACTGTTCGAGGAAAAAAAGCCCGGTGACAATGTCGTCACGACACTGGATCTCTCTCTGCAGCAGGCAGCCAGAGATCTTCTGGGCGATTATTCCGGGGCGGTTTTCGTGATGGACAAGGAGAGCGGAGATGTCCTGGCAGATGTCAGCACGCCTTCCTATGACCCGAATTCAATTGTGGAAAACTGGTCCTGGCTGACCAGCGAGGAGAATGAGTCGAGCGGAATCTTTGTAAACCGCGCGACGCAGGGTCTCTATCCGCCGGGATCGACCTTTAAGGTCGTCACTGCGCTTGCGTATCTCAGGAGCGTCGGCTCCTTTGATAAATTTCACTATACCTGCACCGGTGAGTACGAGCAGAAAGGCTTTACGATCCACTGCGCCGGCGGCGCCGCGCACGGAGAGGAGACCTTCGAGGACGCGATGGCGAACTCCTGCAACTGCGCCTTTGCGTATATGGCTACAGAGCTGATCAAGCGCGGAAAGCTCATCGACGCGGCAGAGAGCCTCGGCTTCAACAAGGCGCCTTCTCTGGAGATTCCCGCGACTGCAAGCCGCTTCACGCTGGAGAGTTCTTCGCCGGATCAGCTGACGATGCAGACGGGAATCGGACAGGGGAACACGCTCGCGACGCCAATGCAGATGTGCATGATTATGGACGCAGTGGCGAACGGCGGAAAGATGATGCAGCCCAATTTCGTAAAGCGGGTCGAAAACGCCGGCGGTTCAGTTGTGAGGACGGTCAGTCCGAAATCAGCCGGGCAGGTGATGACATCAGCTGAGGCCAAGGCAATCGACGAAACACTTCACGCGGTTGTGGAGCGGGGAACGGCCGCGGCGCTGTCCGACCTGCCGTATGAAGTCGCGGGAAAAACCGGTACTGCGCAGTACGGGGATGTCAGCCTTGGAAAGGCGCACTCCTGGTTTGCCGGTTATTCCAACACCGGTGAAAACGATATTGTCGTCGCGGTGCTGATCGAGAACGGCGGAACGAACAGCCAGGCGCCTGCCTGGCAGGCGGCCAGAAGGTTGTTCACGACGCATTTTCAGTAACAATATAAGAGAATCCAGTGAGGGATGATTCATGAAATGGTACGGAAACCTCTATACCGGATCATATGCGGCCGGAAGGCTGGATGAAATCAGAGAGGATATTGAGCTGGAGGAGTTTGATTTTCCTGGTCTGTACCTGATCACGCTTGCCTCGAATCATATCGACCAGCTCGATATCTTTGCGGCCAGCCGTCTGATTGGCCGGAAAGCGGCTGCCAGACGCATGCAGATGCTGGTGGGCGTCGCGCTGGGAAAAGAGGAAGCGATGGATGTACTGCAAACGATTGCCCGGGATACTGTTTCTGAGACCGGGGGATGTGACATGCGGTCTTATCTGCGCAGAAAGCAGCAGGTCTTTGAACAGGAGATGCTGATGGGGTGACGCGATGGGATTTTTGACAATTTTGCTTCATGTCCTGCTGACCATCGGCAAGGTGCTTCTGATTATCCTGGCCGTGGTGCTGGCGCTCCTGATTCTGATCCTGTGCGCGCCATTTTGCTACCGGGCGCAGGTGCGCAAAGACGCAGAGTCGTTTGCCGCGGGCGGACTGGTCAGCTGGCTGTGGATTGTCCTCCGGGTCAAATTCGGACTGAAAGAGAAACAGACGTCATTTGAAGTCTGGTTTCTGGGCATTCCTGTAATGCGTCTGCTGCGATTCATCAAAAAGAAAAAAGGCGGCGCGGCAGACGGGACAGATGAGGAAGGCCGAAAAAAACCGTCCGGGAAGAAGCTGTTTGGCAGAGGCCCGAAAAAACGTCCTCCGGAAGCCGAAACCGCTGCAACGCAGGAAGCGGCGGAAGCCGAAACCGCTGCAACGCAGGAAGCGGCGGAAGATGCCGGGCCGCAGAATCTGCTGTCAGAAGAAGACAGGAACGATCAACTGACAGATGAGGAACTGCAAAAACTGTCTTCCGATGGGCAGACAGTACAGGATAAGACAAGTACCGGACAGGTACAGGTCCGGCCGGACGAAGCACTCACGGAGAACAGCGGACAGTCGCTGAAGCAGCGCGCGGCGAGGCAGAAAAAAGCACTTGAAAAGCGCAGAGCCGCAAGAAGCCGTGAGCGGGAAAGGCGTCAGGAGGCGCGTCAGGAAGCCAGAGCACGCAGAAAAGAAGCTCAGGAGCAAAAAGCGGCGGCACGCCGCGCAAGGGCGAAGGAGCGCCGCGGGGGAGGCGGGTTCGGAGCGAAGCTCAGGCGCGCGAAGGAAAAGCTCAGTTCGCTGTTTGAGAAGCTCAGATGGGGCTGGGAACTGATTCACTCCGATATGTTTAAAGGCGCGCTGGCTGTTGTCAGGAAGCAGGGGATTGGAATGCTGCGGCATATCATGCCGCGCCGGATCAGCGGTTTTGTCCGGTTCGGGTTTGACGATCCGTCCAGGACAGGCCAGGTTACCGGCATCATCGCGATGGTGTACCCGAAGCTGCCCAAAAAGCTGAAGGTGCAGCCGGTGTTCGATGAGAAGTGCCTCGATGCGGATCTGACGATCCGGGGTCACATCTGCCTGATCTGCCTTCTCTTCAGAGGAATCATGATCCTTCTGAATAAAAATGTAAGAAGCCTGATCAAGACGATCAAATCCGCAAAACGAACGTGACAGAAAGCGCTGCAGACTATCTGAACATCTGCAGCATATGACGATCTTTCATAAAACAGATATTTATAAACCGGTCTTTCACAAGATAAAAAGAAGCAGGAGGAACCACATATGGCAAACAATCAAAATGATTTTAATCACACAGTAGACTCGCTCCTGAAGGGGCTCGACGGATTTCTGACGTCCAAGACCGTGGTCGGAGAGCCGATTAAGATCGGCGAGGACATTCTCCTGCCGCTCGCCGATGTCTCCTTCGGAATCGGGGCGGGCGCGTTCTCGGGCGACAAGAATGATAACGGCGCAGGCGGACTCGGCGCGAAAATGACGCCCGCGGCAGTTCTGCGCATCGGGAAAGACGGATCCACGCAGCTGATCAATCTCAAGAGCCAGGACGCAGTTTCCAAGATTCTCGACATGGCACCGGGCATTGTAAACCGAATCACCGGCCGCGGAAAAGGCCCGGACGTGACAGCAGATGATGTCGCGGACGCTTTTGAAGACGCGTGAGCACGCGGAAAAGAATCGTCTGACCAGCTGTTGACCGGTTTCGCCGGCAGAACGCGTATAAAACAAAGTCCGCAAGCGGACTTCAACTCCCCATCCCCCTCACTCATGTGAGGAGCTGCGGACTTTGCGCGCCGCTGCTGGTCACCGACAGGTGACATCTTCCTTACAGCAGCGTGCGCATCCGCCGGAGGCTTTTGTATGATAGGAAAGTACTCTGGAACAGAGTACTTTCCTATCATACAAAAAAAGAACCATCCGCAGATGGTTCTTTTTTAAACCTGATTTTACGCGTCAGTTACGCGCGCTCGACTTTGCCACTCTTCAGGCAAGAAGTGCAGACATACATCTTCTTGGAGCCGCCATCAGTCTTGACTCTGACTG
>JAFVEX010000151.1 GCA_017475785.1 Eubacterium sp.
AATGCCGCTTCATCAGATTTTTGGGATAGACATCGGCACCAGTACGGTGAAGATATATGATCATAAAAGTGAACAGATCCAGAAAGAGCGCAATATGATTGCGATCCGCAACGATGAGGCGGTTTTCGCGATCGGAAATGACGCGTATCAGATTCTGGGCAGGACGCCCGATAACATCGCGGTTTACGCCCCGATGGCAAACGGGCGTATTAGTGATGTCTCCATGATGGAAGCGGTGCTTCACACACTTCTTGAGCGAAGCCACAGCCATATCGGCTACGGACCCACCCTGTATTTCTCTGTCCCGACGGATATGACAGAGATCGAAAAGCGCGCATACCACACCATTGCTTCCAGAGGAAGACTCCGCAGAAGCAAAATTTTTATGGTAGAGAAGCCCATCGCGGACGCGCTGGCATTCGGGATTCCCATCACACAGCAAAAGGGAATTATGCTGATCAACATCGGCGCGCAGAGTACAGGTATCTCTGTCATAGCGGAAGCCCGTGTTCTGATCAGCACAATGATCCCGATCGGCGGTCACAGCCTGAATGACGCGATTGTGGCGTCTGTCCGCCGGAAAAATCATTTTATGATTAGCGAGAAGACTGCAAAGCGCCTGAAACTTTCCCTGACAGATCTCGCCGGCGGAAAGATCGAGGCGCGCAAGGTGTCCGGTATCGACACGAAGACCGGGCTGCCGCGGAACGGCGTTGTCACGACATATACCGTGTCGGCGGCAGTCCGCTCCGAAATGGAAAAAATCACAGAGGAAATCACGCGCTTTTTGCAGCGGATTCCGCCGCAGATCCGGAGTATGATCACAGATGAAGGCATCTATCTGTGCGGCGGCAGCACAAGGATCACCGGTCTTCCAAAATTCCTGAATGACCGTCTGGAGTGCGCCGTCAGAATATCCGGTCACTACGACCTTCATACGATCTGCGGTATCAAAGAAATGATCCTGAAGCCGGAGCTTCAGTCCTACCTTCTCAGTTGAAGGCTGCACAGAGGTTGTTATGAAACAGAACCGCCGAAAAAACCTGAATAACAGACATCTTCTGATTGTCCTGACATTTGCCTGCATCGCGCTGATCTCGCTTACGCTGACCAGTGTCCTTCCGCTCGCGCCGCTGCAGAGGGCGGGCGGCATCGTCATTGTGCCGCTCCAGAACGGCATCAACCGGATCGGCACCTGGATGCAGGACCGCACGGCTTCTCTGGCCGACACGCGCGCGCTGCGGGAAGAAAACCAGGCGCTGAAGGAGCGTGTAGACAGCCTTGTGGCTGAAAACACTGTGCTCGCCAGGGAGCAGTCAGAGCTGGAGCGCCTGCGCGCCCTCTACCAGCTGGACGGTGATTTTTCACAATATGACAAGATCGGCGCGAATGTGATTGCAAAGGAATCCGGCAACTGGTTTCATCAGTTTACGATTAACCGGGGAAGTGACGACGGCATTACCGTGGATATGAATGTTATCAGCGGAAGCGGTCTCGTCGGCATCGTTACAGAGGTCGGAAAAAACTGGGCCATTGTCCGGTCGATCATCGATGACAGCAGCAATGTCAGCGGAATGACGGCGACGACCATGGACACCTGCATTGTTTCCGGCGATCTGGAGGTCATGGAGAAGGACCGCCTGCCTTTCGGGCAGATGAACACGGAAAATGACATCATTCCCGGCGAAAAGATCGTGACCTCCAACATCAGCGATAAATATCTGGAGGGCATCCTGATCGGATATATTGTAGAAGTCAATGAGGATTCCAACCATCTGACAAAAACAGGTTACCTTGTCCCTGCGGTGGATTTCGCGCATCTGCAGGAGGTGCTGGTGATCCGCCAGGTGAAGACGACAGGAGGCTCCTAAATGCGGCGCAGAATCATCATTTCCGCCCTTGCGATACTAGTGCTTTCGCTGCTTCAGATGTCCGTCATCCCGTCGGTCCCCGTCAGCTTTCTGCGCCCGAATCTGCTGCTGATCCTCGTGGTATCCATCGGATTTATGCGCGGCAAACGAAGCGGGATCTGGATGGGTTTCGCGGCCGGTCTGGTGCTGGATCTCTTTTACGGTCCGGCACTTGGCTTTCAGGCGCTCTTATTTATGCTGATCGGCTTTGCGAACGGATTTCTCTGCAAGGTGTTCTTTGATGAAGACCTGAAGGTTCCCGTTATACTCGTCTCTGTGAGCGAGCTGTTTTACGGAATCTGTTATTACCTGTTTTATTTTCTCGCGAACGGGCAGTTCGCCTTCCTGAAATACCTTCGGATCGCGATTCTGCCGGAGGTTATTTCGTCCGTCATATTCACGCTTGTGCTGTACAAGCTTGTTTTCTGGGCGAATCAAAGGCTTTCTGCCTATGAATTAGAGGAGCAGCAGTCACCTTGGCTAAGAAAGTAATGAAAAAAATCTCATATTTTTTCTCGAACCGGAGCGTCATTCTGATGCTTGCTTTTCTTGTCATGAGTATGATTCTGGTGTTCCGTCTGTTCAAGCTGCAGATCGTTGACGGCAGGGAGTACGCAGAGAACTTTACAGTCATGACCAGCAGGAAGCGCATGGTTCAGGGAACCCGCGGAAACATCTATGATGTAAACGGGAAGCTGCTCGCGTATAATGTTCTCGCAAACACCGTTACGATTGATGACAACGGAAGCTACAACACCACCCGTGAAAAAAATCTCTCCCTGAATGGCGAAATATACGAGCTGACCTCACTGATCGCGGAAAAAGGCGACATGCTCTCGCACAATTTCCACATTGTGATTGATGAGGAGGGGGAATATGCGTTTGACGTCGACGAGGGCACTTCGCGCAACCGCTTCCGTGCCGACATATTTGGATACCAGCACGCGGAGGACATGACAGAGTCGGAGGCGAATTCGTCTGCTGCCCAGATCATGAAATATCTTTCTTCAGAGCGGTTTATGCTGGAGAACCCGGATACACCATATACGGATGAGGAGCTTACCGCCAACGGCCTTCCTCTGGAGCTCACAAATGAGGAGGCGCTGCGGATCGTGATTGTGCGGTACCAGCTTTCCCTGATCAGCTATCAGCGGTACGTCCCCGTCACTGTCGCGGAGGATGTCTCTGACGAGACCGTCGCGGCCATTGAGGAGCGCTCCGAGCATCTGCAGGGCGTCTCGATTTCAGAAGACTACAAGCGGGTATATAATAATCCGATGGCATTTTCTTCCATCATCGGATATACCGGAAAGCCTTCTGCCGAGGAGCTCGCGGAGCTGCAGAAGGAAAATGAACAGTATTCCAGCAATTCCATCATAGGAAAAGCCGGCATTGAGCAGTACATGGAGACGACGCTGCAGGGCACTGAGGGATCAGAGGACATCACGGTAGATAACCTCGGAAAGGTGCTTGCCATCGATGAGTCCTCGCGCGTCATGCCGATCCAGGGAAATGACGTCTACCTGACCATAGATGAAGAGCTCCAGAACGCCTGCTACCAGATCCTCGAGCAGCGCATCGCCGGAATACTCCTGATGCGCCTTCAGAACGCAAAATACGGCCCGGAGGAGATCGAGGACGCGGATAACGAACTGTACATTCCGATCTATGATGTATATTACGCCCTGATCAACAACAACGTGATCGATATCACGCATTTTTCGGATCCCGGCTCCAGTGAGGCCGAGGCGGCCGTTTACCGGCGCTTTCAGGATAAGCAGGAAGATATCCTGAACTGGATCACAGAAGAACTCGGCGGCGGCGCAATGACCGCGTATCAGGATCTCACGGATGAATATAAGGATTATCTCGATTATATCTGCAACCGCTATCTGATTCAGGATACAGGCATCCTGAATTCCGATAAGATGGACGAAAATGATGATACATACCGCGCTTACTTTAAAGACGAGAGCATCTCGTTTATAGAGTTCCTTCACTATGCCGCGAAGCAGGACTGGATCGATATCACAAAGCTCGCAAATGACAGCAGCTACATGGATTCTGAGGAAATCTATCAGGCGGTGATCGATCATCTGGTGCTGCATCTTGTGGACCGCACGGCGTTTGCGCGGATTATCTATCACTACATGCTCCTGGACGACCAGATCGCTCCGCGTGAGATCTGTCAGATCCTTTATGATCAGGGGATTTTGAATACGGAGGACGGGACGTATCCTGCGTTCCGCGACGGTGAGATTGTCCCCTACGATTTGATCGCCTCCAAGATCCGTACACTTGAGATCACGCCGGCCATGCTGGCGCTCGATCCCTGCTCCGGTTCGATCGTCGTCAACGACCCGGATACCGGAGAAGTGCGCGCGCTCGTAACCTATCCCGGATATGACAACAACCGTCTTGCAAACGAGATGGATACGGACTACTACAACAAGCTGTACAACGATCAGTCCACGCCGTTCTACAACAAGGCGACGCAGCAGCTGACGGCTCCCGGATCCACCTACAAGCCCGTCATGGCGGCCGCCGGTCTGAACGAAGGCGTCATCAACATGGGAACTTACATTGACTGTACCGGACTTTTCGGAAAAGATTTTCTCGACGAGAGTGACCAGGTTCACTGCTGGTACCGGGAAGGGCACGGGTCACTGGATGTGATCGACGGCATCAAGCACTCCTGCAACGTCTTTTTCTGCACCATCGCGTACAGGCTCGGGCTGGATGCTGATGAAAACTTCAGCCAGAACACTTCTCTGGCTGTGATCCAGAAATATTCGTCCCTGTTCTGCCTGGACGAAAAAACAAATATCCAGATTACAGAGTCCGCGCCGCATGTAACAGATGATCTGGCCATCCCGTCCGCGATCGGTCAGGGCGCCCATCAGTATACGACCTCGCAGCTTTCCAGATACGCCGCGACGATCGCAAATGACGGCACCAGCTACGATCTGAATCTGCTCAGCAAGGTAACAGACCCGGACGGCACGCTTCTCAGAGAGTACGCGCCGACTGTCGCCAGAAAAACCGACCTTCCGGACTACATCTGGGAGGCGATCCACACCGGCATGCACGAGGCCATGCAGTCAAACGACGCGATGAAGGTGCTTCCGTTTGATGTATACGGCAAGACCGGTACTGCGCAGGAAGCCAACAACAGGCCAAGCCATTCTCTGATCATCGGATCGACGGACTACAATGACGATGCCATCGCGTTTGCCGTGCGTATCGCCTTTGGTTACAGCTCCCAGAATTCCTGCCTGGTGGCAAACGACATGCTCCGGTATTATTACAACATAGAAGATGAGGGTCAGATACTGACCGGACGCGCCGCGGAAGAAGGCATCTCAAATGTGGCTGTTACAGATTAACAGGAGCAGGTAAGAAATCATATGCTTTCACAATATAAAGTAAAAGATTACAATTTCAGACTGGTGATCTGGGTCGCCGCGCTCTCCGTGATCGGCGTACTGCTGGTCGGCTCGGCAGACGCCTCCCTGCAGTCCCGCCAGATGTACGGCGCGATTGCGGGTGCCTGCATCATGATTGTGATCTCACTGTTCGACTACAGCTGGATCCTGAACTTTTCCTGGATCCTTTACGGGGTGAATATCGGCCTGCTGGTAATCGTCCTGCTGACCGGCGACGCGCGAAAAGGCGCTTCCCGCTGGATCCAGATCGGAGGTTTTCAGTTTCAGCCCACGGAGTTGGCCAAAATACTCCTGATTTTATTCTTTGCGCTGTATTTTATGAAGCACGAGGAGACTGTCAACAGCTGGCGCACGGTTTTCCGCTCCGTTCTTCTTCTGATGCCGCCGCTGGTTCTGATCGCGATGCAGCCTGACCTGAAAAACACGATTACCATTGCGCTGATTTTCTTCATGCTGATCTTCGTGGCCGGACTCAGCTACCGCCGGATCGGGACAATTCTTTTGATCGTGATTCCGCTTGCGGCAATTATCCTGCTGCTGATCACGCAGACCAGTCTGCCGATCGTAAAGGAATATCAGAAAAACCGTATCATGACCTTCTTTGAGGGAGACGAGGAGGAATATTCTGAATCCGCGATCCAGCAGCGGAATTCCATCACGGCCATCGGTTCCGGGCAGCTGACCGGAAAAGGACTGAACAACAACGAAGTATCCTCCTCCAACCGCGGGAATTTCGTCGCCGAGCTGCAGAATGACTTTATCTTTGCCGTGGCAGGAGAGGAGCTCGGCTTTGTCGGCTGCTTTGTCATTATCCTGCTGCTGTTTCTGATTGTACTGGAATGCATGCTTATGGGGCGGCGCGCAAAGGATCTTTCGGGCACGCTGATCTGCAGCGGGGTGGCGGCGATGATTGCGATCCAGAGCTTTATCAATATCTGTGTCGCGACGGGGCTGTTTCCCAACACCGGTACGCCGCTGCCGTTTGTCAGCTATGGCCTGACCTCCCTGTTCTGCATGTTCATCGGCGTGGGCTTTGTGCTGAATGTCGGACTCCAGAACAGAAATTACATGACGGTGCATCTGAGCGATTTGAGGTGGAAGTAAGCCATGCAGAATTCACGCAGAAAAAGAAGGCATAATCTTGCCAGAAATATGATGATCGTCATCATCAGCATCATCATGGTACTGCTCGTCATCATCGGTTATCTGTATTTTAATGATTCGGATCAGCCGCTGGATCTTTCGGCGGCGTACACTTCGGTCGGTGCCGCCCAGGTCTCCGAAGCGGAGCGCGCCTCGACAGCCGTGCCGTTTGCCGACGATCTCTGTGTCTCCGAACAAAATGTGGATCTTCTGAACATCAACTTTCAGTATCCGGATGAACACGGGCTCCTGTTCAATCTCGAGACAAAGGAAGCGAAATTCGCGAGAGGTATTTACGACAGGATTTATCCCGCCAGCATCACAAAGATCATGACGGCGATCCTGTACATCAAATACGCGAATCCAGATGAGCGCGTCACCATTACCGGCGAAGACGTCAGCCTCGGCGCCGATTCGCAGCTTGCCGGCTTCCAGATTGGCGATACGGTTACGATGCAGCAGCTGTTTTCCTCGCTGCTCGTCTATTCTGCCAACGACGCCGCGATGGCAATTGCCCGCCAGATCGGCGGCGACGTCGACCGCTTCGTCCTCCTGATGAATGAAGAGGCGCGGAAGCTCGGCATGACAGGCACCCATTTTGTCAATCCGCACGGTCTGCACGACAACGACCATTATACGACGCCTTATGATGTATACCTGATGCTGAATGAGGCGTCAAGACACACGGAAATCACGGACATCATGAAAAACTCCATCTATAAGCTGGAAGTGACCGGCGAAGACGGGCAGCTCCGCACATACAACCTGGACGCCACAGACAAATATCTGAGCGGAGAGCATGATCTCCCGGAGGGCGTGACCATCATGGCAGGAAAAACCGGAACGACCGACGAGGCCGGCAGCTGTCTTGCGCTTGCCGTGCAGAATCAGTACGGCGTCCCGTACATCGCGGTGGTGATGAACGCGCCGAACAAGCAGGTTCTTTACGCCGATATGGATACGCTGCTCACACAGACGAATGCATGAAATGGCTTGTATTTTTGATCAATTGACACTATAATTAGAGCAGGCGGCAAAGTATTTTTTCTTTGGCGCCAGCGATAACTTAGCTGCAAACACACGTTTTCACGCACATACGTTTACATCACGAGAATAACAAGGAGGGCACCGCTTATGGTTCGGTTCGTTGTCGGAAACGAGGGAAAGGGTAAAACACGGTATTTGCTTGAGCAGGCCAATACAGCAATCAGGGAAGCATCAGGAAACGTTGTTTATCTAGATAAAAGTTCCAGCAAAATGTACGAATTAAACAACCGGATCCGCCTGATTGACCTCTCAAAATATCCTCTGCGCAGCAGCGAGGAGTTTATCGGATTTATCTGCGGAATCATCTCACAGGATCACGATCTCGAGAAGGTTTATGTGGATAACTTCATCAGACTCGCAAAAATCACAGACGACGAGGGTCTCGCGCGGACGGCTGAGGAAATCGAAATGATCAGTTCCATGTACCAGGTTGATTTCACCTTAAGCATCTCGAAAGACAAGGAAGAGCTGGCACCCGCACTGCAGGAAAAGGTGGTTGCTGCACTGTAAGAACGAACTGTATGCAGAACGAAACAGAAGGGATTATAACGCCGCGACGGGATTATAGTTCCTTCTGATTTTTTGAATATGAAAAAAAGAAGAACCCCACATCTGAATATCGGCATCGTCATTTTTGGCGCGCTTTTTCTGTACCTGGTGATTACACTGATCCTTTATCTGACACAGGTGCACACGGAGACCTGGCAGGTAACGGCCGGCACGCTCTCCAAGAATGAGACGTACACGGCAATCGCCCTGCGGAAAGAGCAGGTTATCAAGGCAAAAGGCGACGGCTATGTCAATTATTTCATTGCGGACGGAATGAAGGCAGGAACAAATGAAGCCGTGTGCATTGTCAGTGAGCAGCAGGATCTCGTCAAAAAGCATGCCATTACGACGGATGACCTGACCGCAATCCGTCAGCTCGCCGACCGCTACGCCCGTGCCTACGACCGCAATCAGTTCAGAAGCGTCTATGACCTGAAGTTTTCTCTGGACACCAGTGTTTACGGGGCATCTGATTTTGACTCAGCGGACGGGACGCTCTATTATGCCGGCTCCGATGGCGTGATTTCCTACTCCAGTGACGGGTATGAGACGAAAACAGCGGACGGCATTGAGGCCTCTGATTTTTACACAAAATCCTATCACAAAAATCAGCTGAAAAGTGATGCCAGTGTCTCGGCAGGCATGCCGGTATACCGTCTGATCAACAGTGAAGAGTGGTCGATCGTGCTGTCCCTGACGGACCACCAGTATAAGCGTCTCTCCGAGTCCGAGCGGACGACGATCCGCGTGCGCTTCGCGAAGGACGGGCTCTCAGAGGTGGGGACACTCCGTCTGTTCGACGCGGGCAGTACGCATTACGCGGAGATTACTTTTACGGACGGGATGGTGCGGTACTGCAATGACCGGTTCCTGAATGTGGAACTGGTTACCAATACGCAGAGCGGCCTGAAAATCCCCCGTTCTTCGGTCGTCGAAAAAACCTTTTACATTATACCGGCCTCGTTTGAGACAGAGGGCGGAGAGAGCGGAGATTCCGGATTCTTAAGAGAATCAATCGATGAAAACGGGTCGCTTACCACCTCTTTTGTGGAAGCGACGCTGTACGAGAAAACCACGCCCGAGAATGAGGCAGACGAATCGTATTACTATGTGGATCAGCAGACCTTCCATGAGGGGGATGTCATCATTCAGCCAGACACAAACGAGCGCTATACCATCGGCATGACCGCGAAGCTCGCCGGTGTGTATTCCACGAATAAGGGGTACGCGGTCTTTCGAAAGATACAGATTCTTGATGAAGATGACGAGACCTGTATCATTGCCGTCGGCACCTCGTTCGGCGTAACGCAGTACGATTACATTGTCCGCAACGGGGACCGGGTGAAGGAAGAAGATATACTGCACTGATCTGCAAAAGACAGGAGGCGTTCAAAAAATATGAGTGAATTAATTCATCAATTACAGTCCGTTGAGGAACGGGTCGCGGCCGCGTGCGAGCGGGCCGGGAGACGGCGGGAGGATGTATGCCTGATCGCCGTCAGCAAGACAAAGCCCGTCCCGATGCTGCAGAAAATATATGACGCGGGTGTGCGTGATTTCGGTGAAAACAAGGTACAGGAAATCACGGCGAAGCACACGGAGCTCCCGTCTGATATCCGCTGGCATATGATCGGCCACCTTCAGACAAACAAGGTGCGGCAGGTGATCGACAAGGCGCACATGATTCACTCTGTGGATTCCATGAAGCTTGCCGCCGTGATCGAGAAGGAAGCCGCAAAGCACGCGCTGACCATGCCGGTTCTCATCGAGGTCAATGTCGCAGAAGAGGAGAGCAAATTCGGCGCGGCGTCGGAAGACACACTGGAGCTCGTCAGACAGATCTCGGCCTTTCCGCACCTGTCTGTGCGCGGACTCATGACAATCGCCCCGTTTGTCGAGGATCCGGAAGAAAACAGACCGGTATTTCGGCGCCTGAGAGAATTAAGTGTTGACATTGCAGCGAAAAACATTAATAATGTATCTATGTGTGAATTGAGCATGGGAATGACTGGCGATTTTGAGGTTGCGATCGAAGAGGGCGCGACATTCGTAAGAGTCGGAACCGCAATATTCGGCGCAAGAAATTATACCTGACCGGGATGCTCCCCGGCCGCGGAAATCAGATGAATGGAGAGCATGAGTCAATGAGTTTTTTAGATAAGTTTCTGAATGCGGTACGATTGAATGATGACTACGACGATGACGACCAGTTTTTTGACGAGGAAGAAGATCTGGAGGATGACGATCCGATCGTAGAAGAAGCGCCGCTTCCGGAAGAACGGGAGGAGAAGCCAAAGAGCCGCTTCTTCAGAAAAATGACGGAGGACGAGGAAGAAGAAGCGCCGCAGAAGGTGCTCCGCACAGAGCCCCGCGCAGCGCGGACGTCACGTACGTCCTCTGCTTCCGTGCCGGTTTCTTCCAAGGTGACGCCGATGCGCAGGCAGCCGGCTGCAGTCCGCAGTGAGATGGAAGTTTCCGTGATTCGTCCGACGACGATGGAAAATACGCGCGAGATTGCCGACACACTGCTTTCCAGCTGTACCGTTGTCCTGAATCTTGAAGGAATCGACGTGGAACTTGCGCAGCGCATCATCGATTTCGCCTGCGGCACGTGCTACGCAATTGAGGGAAGCCTGCAGAAGGTTTCCAGCTATATCTTCATTCTGACACCGTCGAACGTGGAAATTTCCGGGGATATTCAGGATATCCTGAATGGCGGGATCCCGGCTATCCGCTCGGGCTTTTAAGAAGTCAAATACCCCGTCGCAATCAGCGGGGCATGGTAACAGGGTAACGCTCCAGGGGGCAGTCGCCAAATCCGCATAAATGCGACCTTAGCTCGTTGCCTACGTGTGAATAAATGGAACAGACTGAACAATTTCGGAAAAGAATCACTGAACTGGCAGACCGGGCTTTTTCCCGGGAAATTGTTACGTTCAGTGATTTTCTTGATTTAAATCAACTGAACATACTCCATGGCATCCACTGGAAGGATCGAGGTGTCCGGCTGAAGACCTTTGGAGGATATGAGCTTGCGGAGCGTCAGATGGCAGCGTTTGTCCCTGAGGCTCTTTCTTATATGACAGGAAATCACTCTGTGTCTGAGTATGCACTGTCCTCTGGCAGCAACCTCAGCAAAATGGAAGCTGCTCCCGGATGGCAATATCCTTTCTGTGTGCTGGAGGTTCAGCCGCTTTCCGCAAAATACGCGGAGGATCTCTCTCACAGAGATTATCTTGGCTCTGTTCTGGCACTCGGAATTGAGCGCAGCAAGCTTGGAGACCTGATTGTCAGCGACACTTCTGCCAGCATATTCTGCTCTGACGCGATTGCTTCCTTCATCTGTCAGGAACTGACACGTGTCCGGCATACGGACGTGACCTGCACCTTCTCGGACGCTGACTCCGTCACGATTGAGCCGGCATTTGAGGAGCGCACGGGCAGTGTAGCTTCCCTGCGCCTGGATTCCCTGATTGCGCTGACTTTTGGGATCCCACGCGCGCGGGCGGCGCAGGCTGTCTCACAGGGGGCTGTCTCTGTCAACGCGAAAATTGTGACCTCAAACGGACACCCGCCGCAGGACGGAGACAGAATATCTGTGCGCGGACTTGGAAAATGCAGATTCCGCGGAGTGCTGCACCAGACAAAGAAGGGCAGACTGATCGTCCGCATGGAACGTTTCGTTTAAAGAAGAGAACGTTTTTCTCCGCCAAAAGAATTCAGAAAGGGGATTGACCTTGCATACACTGAGAATAGAAAAGCCCGCCGAGGGATATGAATTTTCCTACGAAATTATCTGGGAGACCGGTTTTTCGCGTCTGGCAGAAAGCATTCTGTCCGCCGTGCCGGATTTCAGGAAAATCTGTATCGTTGCGGATGAAAACGTAGCCGCTTTGTATCTGGATGATGTGAAAGATGCCCTGCAATCCCTTGACTGCGAGGTTCTTTCCTGTGTAATTCCGGCAGGAGAGGCACATAAGAACCTCGAGACCGTAAAGGGACTGTACGATTTTCTGATTCGTTCACGGGTAGAGCGGAAGGATCTTCTTCTCGCCCTCGGCGGAGGCGTGACCGGCGATCTGACGGGGTTCACTGCCGCCACATATCTGCGCGGCATTCCCTTTATCCAGATTCCGACAACCCTTCTGGCTGATGTGGACAGCAGCGTCGGCGGGAAAACAGGCGTGGATTTCGATCAATTCAAGAATATGGTCGGCGCGTTTTACCAGCCGCGGCTTGTGTTTATGAATACTTCTGTGCTGAAAACGCTCCCGGATGAACAGTTTTCCTCCGGCATGGCCGAAGTTATCAAGAGCGCTCTGATTCGTGACGTTCACTTTTTTGACTGGCTGGAATCACATGTCCGGGAACTTCTGGAACGGGATCCTGAGACACTTACCGCTATGATCCGGCGCTGCTGCGAGATCAAGGCATCGGTCGTAGCTGAAGATCCAAAGGAAACCGGCCTTCGAGCGATCCTGAACTACGGACACACCATTGGTCACGCGGTCGAAAAGCTGTCTGATTTCAGAATGCTCCACGGTCACTGCGTGGCACTCGGAATGATGGCGGCACTGTCCATTGACCGAAACCGCGGCACCATTTCTGAGGAGATGTTTCTGCGGATTCAGGCACTTTTGAAGGCGTTCGCCCTCCCGTGTCACATAACGGGTCTTGCGGAGCAGGAAGTCCTTCAGGCAATGCGCTCCGACAAAAAAATGGAGGCGGGAAAAATCAAGTTTATTTTGCTGCCGGAAGCGGGGCATGCCGAGATTGTCCGGAGCCTGACAGATGAGCAGCTTCTGGAAGCAATCCGCACGATCGTAAAACAGGAAGGAGATTGCTGATGCGCGCCGCAGACAAAAAAACGCCGGGCTTTTACATACGCGCGGCTGTTCTGATCATACTCCTTACTGCCTTTGACCGGCTGACCAAGCTGCTGGCCGTGGCAAATCTGAAAAACCAGCCCGCGAAATCCCTGATCAGCGGCGTTCTGGAGCTTCGCTATCTCGAAAACCAGGGGGCTGCCTGGGGAATGCTGCGGGGGCAGCAGTGGTTTTTCTGGATCATCACAGCCGTTTTTCTTGTGCTTTGCCTGCTTTACCTGATTCGCGTTCCTGCAAAGCGCTATTACCTGCCGCTGACGGTCACAGTTATTTTTCTCGCGTCCGGCGCGGTCGGAAACTTCATTGACCGGGTTATGCAGAAATATGTGGTTGACTTCATCTATTTCTCACTGATTGATTTTCCGATTTTTAATGTGGCGGATATTTACGTCTCGCTTTCTGTGATTGTTCTGGTCTGTCTGATTCTGTTTCACTACAAAGATCATGATTTTGATTTTTTCACAGGGCGCGGCGGCAAAACGGAACCAGAACAGGAGCAGGAGCAAGAGAAGGAGAGCAGACCGGAAAAAAGCTGACAGCTGAAGCAACGGAAAAGCTGACCGGTGAAGCAGAGGGGCAGAAAAAATCATGAACCATTTTGTGCTGACAGCAGAAGCAGAAGACACAGGAATGCGGGCAGATCAATATCTGACAGCCGAACTGGACGACTGTTCGCGCTCCTATATCCAGAAGCTGATCCGGGAAGGAAATGTCTCCTGCAACGGAAAACCTGTAAAAGCAAATTACCGGATTCAGTCGGGCGACGCGCTGCTGGTGGTGCGCCCAGATGAGGTTGTGCCGGAAATTTTGCCGGAAAACATACCGCTGGATATCCTGTACGAGGACGAAGATCTGCTCGTTGTCAACAAGCCGAAAAACATGGTGGTTCATCCTTCTGCGGGGCATATGGAGCATACGCTCGTCAACGCGCTGCTGTATCACTGCGCTGGAAGCCTTTCCGGCATCAATGGAGTTCTGCGTCCGGGAATCGTACACCGCATCGATCAGGACACGACCGGGGCACTCGTTGTCTGTAAAAATGACCGCGCGCACAGATCGCTTGCGGAACAGCTCGCGGTTCACAGCATTACCAGAAAATACAGGGCTGTATGCATCGGAAAACTGAAGGAAGATCAGCTTCGTATTGAAGGCAACATCGGGCGTCACCCGGCCGACCGGAAAAAAATGGCTATCGTGAAGCAGGGCGGAAAGCCTGCTGTCACGCACGTTACATGCCTGGAAAATCTGTCAAAGGGCTTTGCCTATCTGGAATGTATCCTGGAGACAGGAAGAACCCATCAGATCCGTGTCCACATGGCCAGTATCGGTCATCCCATTCTTGGTGATCCGCTGTACGGCCCCAGAAAATCACCAGTCGGAGGGCTTCACGGACAGATGCTTCACGCAATGGTCATCGGATTCTGTCATCCCACAACTGGCGAGTACATTGAAGTATCGGCACCGCTTCCCGAAGAATTTACTGAGACATTAAAAAAATTGACATAACATAGTTATGTCAATTTTTTCTGCATTTTTTGACTTGCGCGCCAATACAATACGTTTATAGAGAATCTTTTGAGCCGGAATATCCGAGTCTTTGCGTTTTTTAATTATTTACATAAATGGTATTGGATGAGAGATAACTGTCGATCGTCATTCCGGTGGGGGAGTGTCTGTCTTCTGTACAGTTCTTTCGTCTGATGCCTCTTTTTCATCATCGCGCCGTTGCAGCCAGGGCGTCAGATAATCTCTGATAATGTAATCAAAAATTGCCGCAAACGGAATCGCGATCAAAATACCTGCCACGCCAAACATTCTTCCCCCCAGAATAATGCAGACCAGAATCCAGAGAGAGGAGACGCCAAACGTGCCGCCAAACAGGCGCGGCTTTACGATGTACCCGTCGACTGTCTGCAGTATGACGGTGAAGATTACAAACCAGAGTGTCTGCCACGGGCTGATCAGGATCAGGATAAAGCCGCCGATAAAGCCGCCGATAATCGGTCCGAAGGTAGGCGCCAGATTCGTGATTCCGACGATCACCGAAATCAGGACCGCATACGGCATATTTCCCGCCTTCATAAAGATAAAATTGGCCAGTCCGACGATCAGGCCGTCCAGCAGATCGCAGATGACATAACGCACAAGAATTTCATTGCAGCGCGACAGAAACTGCCTCGCCGACTCATAATGCGATTCCTTAATGACAAAAGAGAGCAGCCAGCTGCATCCGTCCAGAAGACGAGCCTTGTCCATCAGAAAATAGATCGCGAGGATAAAGGCAATCACGCCGTTCAAAAAGCCCGTACCGATGGAAAATGATGTGTTGATCAGCCGGTTGACAAGCTGGGGCAGTATTTCTCCGATCCTGTCCAGAATCTGGTTGCTGGCGTCCGTGATGCTGCTCCAGTCAACTTTGTCACTCGAAAACCGGCTGGCAATCCCGCTGATCCAGCGCTCAAGCGAGCCAACATAGGAGTTGAAGTTGTTTGCGATGTTCATAATGCTGCTGATCAGCTGAGGCACCAGCGCGACGATCAAAAGCGCGAATCCCGCAATAACGACCAGAACCGTGACCAGGATCGACAGGCTGCGTTTCATCGATTCTTTTTTAACTCTGGAAAACAGGGTGCGCTGGAAAAGCCGCACAAGCGGGTCCATGACATAGGCAATTATAATGCCGATGAAGACCGGCGAAAACAGGTGCAGAAAGGAGCGGACACCGTCAAAAATTGACCCGAGATGCGTCAATATGACATAGAACAGGATCGCGGTGCAGGCCGCGACTGTGTATGGACCGAATTTGGTTTTTAACCATGCTTTAAACTTCATTCTATGCCGCAAAGCTCCTTATGTGTCTCTTGTTCTGCGAATCTCAGCGTTTGCGTGCGCATCAATCACCAGTCATATAAACAGTCAAAGATTTCGCTGCTTCGGATATTCCCGCTCAGAATAACAAACTCAACAGCAGCGTAATTGTAAAAAATGAAACCAGCGTCGTAACAAGAATAACGCGCGACAGCGTTCTGGTCGGATAGCCTTCCTTTTCCGCCAGAATAAGCGGCATATTAGCCGCGGGGAGCGCCAGCATCAGGCAGTAAGCCTGAACCAGATCGCGGTTGCCGATCAACTGTTTCATGATCAAAGTCATGACAGCCGGAAGAATCAGCATCCGGTAAACAGTGTACCGCCAAACGACCTGATCCTTTACACTTTCTCTGACAGACTGCTGCGCAATCGAAGCGCCCAGCATCAGCATCGTCAGAAAAACAGTCGCGTTGCCCAGATATGTCGCCAGATTGGCAGGAATGCGCGGAACAGTTATATCAAACCAGTATACCAGCAATGTGATGACAGCCATGATCGTTCCGGGACTGAAAAACCTTCGGAAGCTGAACCGGCCGCTGCCGCTGAGTACCAGTACACCATGTGTATACAAATACACGCTAAACATAATATTGAACACGATCACATAGATCATGGCATTGGCCGGGAGCACGGCCTGCGCGAGAGGAATACCAATAAAACCGGTATTTGTGTAGACGGTCATCATGTGATAAAACCGCCTGTCTTCGGGCGGCACCCCAAGAAACCGGGGAACAATTACGCCCAGCGCGCACAGACACGCGTAGATGACAGCAGCAATCAGCAATGCCGAGAGAAGATCCCTTCTGGTTGCTGTGATTTTTCCGTTGATAATCGTCGCGAGAATCATGGCCGGATTGGTAAAATCAGCGACCAGCACCGATAATTGTTTCTGAAACCGTCCGTCAATGATCTTTTTTGCATACAGCACATAACCGATCAGCACAAGAAATGCAATCACGATCATCTGCTGTAAAATAATTAGCGTGTCCATGTTATGCTTCTGAATTCTCCTGATGCATTGCTTTCTCATCTATTATAGGTGATATCTGAGAAACCGTCAAATAAATCGCCTTCCAGGATCAGGAGAGTGCGGAAAATATGATATTTACGTCGCTAAATGTTGATTTTACGACGTAAACAGTGTAAAATCAAAACAGAAGACTAAACCAGGCTGTTTTACTCTGATTTTGCAATCTATAAGGAGATGTCTGTATGCAGTACAAAGATCAACAGGATATTTTGAATTTTGAAAAAATCAATGATCTTCTTGCCGGGATGCCGGGCTACACGCGGTATCTTGTTGAGGAATACAAAGCAAACAGGTCGTCCAGCCGCACGATTCTCGGTTATGTCAGGGATCTCGATACATTTTTCTACTTTCTTGAAACAGAAAAAAATATCCCTGCAAAGAATATTTCGCTTACGGATCTTGAATCGGTCTCCCCGCTTGATCTCACGGCTTATAAAAGCTTCCTCAGCTATTATAAAAGAAATGGAAAAATCCGCAAGAATGGGATAAAGGCGTCTAACCGGAAGTTAATCGCCCTGAGGCAGTTTTACCGCTTTTTGTTCCGTATGGATCTGATCCACGATGATCCGACAAAAAAGCTCACACTGATCAGCGACAAGGATGAACGGGATTCACATGAGATTCAGATTCTTACTAAAACGCAGGTTGCCGACTTTCTGAACACGGCTGAGACCGGCGACGGCCTGACAGACAATCAGAAAAAATACAACAAAGACAACGAGCTGCGTGATATTGCTATTCTGGAAGTTTTCCTGAATACCGGGATCCGGATTTCAGAGTTAGTCGGTCTGAACCTCCAGGACATATCCTTTGATGAAGACGCAATGTTTGTCGTCCGCAAAGGACACGCGAAGGCACAGAAAATTCACTTTAACCAGAGAGTGCGGGAGGCACTCTCCCACTATATCAGCGATGGCAGAAAAGAATCTGAGATGGATCCTGAGGCACTGTTTATCTCACGCCGCGGCCAGCGCATTACCGTGCGCTCGGTGGAACGGCTTGTGGCAAAATACTCTCAGGCTGCCGGACTTGGGCATTCAACTGCCCACAAACTGCGCAGAAGCTATGGAACCGGCCTGTATGACGCAACTTCCGATATTTTCGCTGTCAGCGAGCGTTTGGGACATAAAAATATCGAGACAGCCAAGAAACACTACGTCCGCGCTTCTGAGGAGAAAGATATCGAGAATGGCAGTCTGGAGGTGTTTTAACGCAAAACCCTGACGAAAGCATCTGGTCAGGGTTTCGCGTTGCAGGAAATTTTTACGGCAGATATGATATTCTTCTCAAATTGTACCAAACAGTTCTTCCAGCTTCGGATACTGTTTTATGTATCCCACCATCGCGAGATAATTGCCGCATTCAGGATAATTTGCGCGGGCCAGCTTCAATTCCTCCAGCGGATCGTAGACGGTATCCTCCGGAATGGTTTTCCCGATTACCTCTGAGAGAAGGGACAGCTTTTTGGACATCCAGGTCTCAACCACAACCGGTAGATCCGGATATTCATTCAATACCCTGTCGACCAGCTCGTTTTTGCCCAGAATCGGCTGTGTGATGACATAAGCTGCTCCTGCTTCCACTTTACGCGCGAGCTTTTCAAACTCAAATTCCGGCGGTTCATATGGATTAAACGCCGCGCCGACTGTAAACTCAGGATAGTTCTTTTTGATAAAGCGAATCAATTCCACAGAGGTAGCCAGACCGTCCCTCTCATCATCGAGTTCCGACTTTTCCAGACGGTGGCGGCGCTCGTTTCCGTCGCCTGTCAGCGCCAGAAAATCATAGATACCGTGCTTTTTCGCAGTTTCAAATATCTGAATCAGTTCCTTTTTTTCGTGATAGGTGTTGAGATGAATCAGTACCTGGCCCGGCTTTGCTTCCAACTCAAGCTCGTCAATCATTTCTGTTCCCTGAAAACAGAGCTTTCCCATCGCGTTGTCAGTAATCGACGCGCAAAATCCACTCTCCTGAATTCTGGTGAAGCGCTCTGCAAATTTCTCCAGGTCAGCCTCGATATCTGCCGTGGCGTGTTTGGGCGGAATCAGTTCAAGATGCCAGAAACGATGCATGTTTATTGTATTGCTCATAGATCATTCCTCTCTCTTTTGAAGTCCAGCTTTTCTCTTGAAGATCAACTTTTTATGAATTCCAGCTTTTTATAAAGCTCAGCTTTTTATGAAGTTAAGCTTTTTATGAAGTTCAGCTTTTCTTTTGCACCCCGAATTTATCATCACTGTATGCCTCACAGTATTCGATGCAGAATTCATCAATTTCCATCAGCGCCTCGGCCGCGTACATTGTTCCGATCATATCCCGGCTTGTCGGATCCATGATGGCGCTGTCCATTCCTGCTTGAATCGCAAGCGCAAGGAATGTCTGATTCATGGTTTTTCTGGACGGAATTCCGAACGAAATAGTTGATAGGCCGCTTGTAATATGAATTTCCGGGTAAGCTTCTCTCACATGGCGCGTAACTGCGGCAAAATTTGTAAAGGCATCCGGTTTTGTGCCGACGCTGAAGACGAGCGGGTCAATGTGGAGCTTTGACGGATCAATCTCATATTCTTTGGCTTTTTTCATGATTTTTTCGAAGATCTCGATGCGGTCATCAATTCCATCCGGAATCTGGCTGCTGTCGCAAAGAAGCGCGACGCACTCCCAGTCCGTTCCTTTGATCGCCGGAAATACAAGATCAATCTTATCTCCCTCCAGAGAAACGGAATTAATCAGTCCGGGCTTCTTGCAATACTGCATGGTCTCGACCAGGGATTTTGCGTTTGGGCTGTCCAGACTGATCTTATTGTCACAAACTTCCTGCACAAGATCGATCAGCCATTTCATGACTTCCGTGTCATTTTCAACAACAGAAGAACACACATCTATAAAGTCAGCGCCAGCGGCACTCTGCCGCCGTGCAAGATCACGGATCCAATCTGCGTCCCGTGCCTCAATTGCTCTCGCAACAGATGGAATTGCGCCGTTAATTTTTTCACCGATAATAATCATTTTGAAGCTCCTTTCGATTTTCGATTGATTCCTCATAGTATATTTTGTTCTGTATATATCATATTATATCCATAGGAATTATAAATTAAAATAGATTTTTTGCTATACGCAATCGGGAGAATAATAAAGTTATAATATTATAATCTTTTTGATCTTGACTGTAATTGTGGTATAATACTGTCGACAGAATTAATCTGTAATGGCTGATACATACATTATGTAAGGAGGAGGTATTCCATGTCAAACGAAACATTGCATCCGGATTGTTCCTATTGCGCAGAAGGCGAACTCGTGGCAAAGTTTGGGTACAAGATCTGTGAGCTGCCTGCGAGCAAGATCTATCTCTTCAAAGAACAGTCTCACCCAGGCAGATGTATTGTCGCCAGCAAGTGGCATGTCTCGGAGCTGATCGAGCTGACACCGGAACAGCGCGCGGCATACTTTGAGGACGTCGCTGCTGTCTCACAGGCAATTCATGATCTCTTCAAACCGGACAAAGTCAATTACGGCGCGTATGGTGATACAGCAGGCCACATGCATATGCATCTGGTTCCGAAATATAAAGATGAATTTGAATGGGGCGGAATCTTTGCGATGGATCCTGACCGCAACAAGCTCACGACCGACGAGGCGTGTGAAGAAGTCGCTGCGAAAATCCGTGCTGCATTGACAAAGTAAACTACCGGGACGTGGATTAACAGAAACCACAAAAAAGTGATTGAGAAGGGCTGGCGGAAACATACGCAACTGATGTGCAAATCCGCCAGCCCTCTCTTCAGGGAATTATATATAGGGGATCAAATAAAAGATAGTAAACATTTTACGGACGATCTGCATAATACGGAATGCAGATTTTCTGGCCGGCATAGATCTCATCCTGATCGCGCAGATGATTGATCCGGCACACCTCGTCCACATAGGCCAGACGGCTTTCATAAGTGTCTGAACTATATTTCTCCGATATGGACCACAGAGAATCTCCGGCCTGAATCTGATAGCTCGTATAATATTTCGTTCCGGATGGCACTTCGCGCTTCTCGGCCCGGATTCTGCTCGGCGTGATAAAAATGAGCATCACAAATACAAGAAGAATCATTCCGGTGACCATTGCTGATGTAAACAGTATATGTTTTCTTTCGGACGTATGCCTGCGGACATATGGATTGCTGTGCCTGCTGCTCTCGTACCGCTCTCTTCTGCGTGTGTTCCTGTACTGCATCTCTGCCTCCCCTTTTGACGAACAATTGTTCGGCTCGTGAGTTTATTATATTCCCAGAACAAATGTTTGTCAACAACTTTTTCAAACATTTGTTCGGTTTTTCTTGTTCTCGTGATGGAGGTGTGGTATGATAAGTGCAGAAATTATATCCCCTTATCATTATGAGGTTCAGATTCATGGCAAGAGATACAATCAGCGAAAAACAGCTTGAAATACTCGCGTTTTTAAAACAGGAGATCCTTACAAAGGGATTTCCGCCTTCTGTGCGGGAAATCTGTACCGCCGTCGGACTGAAATCCACATCCTCTGTGCACGCGCATCTCGCGCGGCTGGAGAAATTTGGTTATATCCGTCGGGATCCGGAAAAATCGCGCACAATCGAGATACTGGATGACGATTTCCAGACACTTCGGAGAGCCGCTCTCTCACCGCAGACAGAGACTCCGGATCACGGGATGGAGCTCGTAAGTGTCCCAGTCGTCGGGAGGGTTGCCGCAGGCATGCCGCTTCTTGCGGTGGAGACAATCGAATCCTATTTTCCGCTTCCTGTGGACATGCTGCCGAATAACGAGACGTTCATTCTGCGTGTCAGAGGCGAGAGTATGATCAACGCAGGTATTCTTGACGGGGACTATGTCCTGGTTGAAAAGACAAGTACCGCGCGCCGCGGCGAAATGGTCGTCGCGCTGATCGATGATTCCGCTACGGTCAAGACATTTTATCCGGAGAATGGGCACTACCGCCTGCAGCCTGAAAATGACAGCATGGATCCGATCATCACTGACCAGCTGGAAATTCTCGGTCGGGTAATCGGCGTCATGCGGTTTTTCTGAGCGAGGGACTTTTGAGTACAAACAGGTCAATTTATATATGGGGAAACGCTGATTTAATCCATCACCGCTCAGCTCCCGGGAGATTTTCCCGTCAAATGCGTCTAAATTTCTAGAAATACCTCCAGTATTCCTTCGAAATTTATCCTTTTTGGCGGAAAAATCTCCTCGGGATCAGACCGGC
>JAFVEX010000019.1 GCA_017475785.1 Eubacterium sp.
GGGCCAAGCAGGTGCTGGGTAAAGCTGACAACTTTGATTCCTTCTAAGATTTTCAGGCCTGCCATGCGTTACCCCCTGCCGGCTTTAACGCGACGCGATCGCGCCGCTCTCCTGCATTTCTTTGATCTTTTCGTCGCTGTAGCCGAGCTCCTTGAGGATCTCTGCGTTGTGCTCGCCCAGTTCCGGCGCGAGATAGCGGATTTCCATCTCGCCGCAGCCGAAGTTGATCGGTGTCTTGAGCAGTTTCAGCTTCCCTGCGCGCGGATGCTCGGTCTCGACTGTCGCGTGAACCGCCTTGATGATCGGGTTGTCGTGGCATCCGGTCTGCGTATTGATCCGCTGCATCCAGATCCCGTACGGCCGCATCATCTCGACCCACTCATCTGTCGTCTTTTCCGGCATGATTTCACGGAGAAGATCGACGATCTCCTTGCGGTGATCCCAGACTGCCCGCTCATCCAGGTACGGAAGCAGGCGGTCATCCTTCAGCGCGTCGTAATAATTTTTGATCGGGCTGACGGAAAGCGCGATGTAATCGTCTTTCGTCTTAAAGATGCCGTAAGGCGCCTCGCTGTAGCCGTTTGTCTGCCCCTGGCCGCTTCTGCGCACCGGATAGCCGTTCAGACTGTAGGTCATCGGCTCCAGCTGCAGATCCATCGCCGCCTGTGCCATGGTGATGCTGATCCGCTGGCCTTCCTTCGTGCGCTCTCTGTTGAAGAGCGCGCTCACGACGCCGAGGGCAAGCAGCGTGCCGCCGTGTACGTCGACAATCGCGGATCCGGCGCCGACGGGCGGCCCGTCCAGCGATCCTGTGATGTCCGCCAGGCCGGTCATCGCCTGCATGATCAGATCCTGACCCGGCAGATCCCGGACACTCGGATCATCTCCGTAGCCAGAGCAGGATACGTAGATGATTCCCGGATTCACTGCCTTGATGGTCTCATAGCCGAGCCCCAGCTTGTCCATGACGCCCGGGCGGAAGTTTTCTATAATGACGTCCGCGCCTGTTACCAGCTTGAACGCCGCTTCCTTTGCGTCGGGATCCTTCAGGTTGAAGGCGACGTCCCGGTAGTTTCTGCCCGTGGATACCTGATAGAGGCTGACACCGCCGGGAAAGGCTTCCAGGCCGGCGTGATTGCGCTCGGCCGCGCCTTTTGGCGCCTCGACCTTAATGACATCCGCGCCCATATCCGCCAGAAGCTGTGTTCCTGCCGGACCGAGCAGGTGCTGTGTGAAGCTGATGACTCTGATTCCTTCTAAAATTTTCAATGCTGCCATTTCATTCCTCCTCTGATGCGCAATTACTTCTGCGGAAGAAACGATTGATCATAATGAATCAGGTTTTATCAGAACCTGCGTCACATATATGACCGTATTATCTGCAAAGTGCCCTTCCGACAACCCAGCGGTTGATCTGGTTGGTTCCCTCGAAGATCTGGGAAACCTTCGCGTCGCGGTACAGACGCTCTACCGGATAATCATCGGTGTAGCCGTATCCGCCGTGGATCTGAATCGCGTCTGTCGCTGCCTTGACGGCCAGGTCTGTGGCCATGAACTTCAGTTCCGAGCACTCGCGTGAGCACTCAATCCCGTTGTCCAGCTTCCACGCGCACTGATATGCCATCAGGCGGCAGGCGTCGAGCGGCGCGGAGATATCCGCGAGCATTCCCTGGATCAGCTGGAAGTTTGCGATCGGCTGGCCGAACTGGTTGCGCTCTTTCGCGTAGTTGATCGACTCATCGAGGGCTGCCTGTGTCAGACCGATTGCCTGTACGGAGATCAGCACACGACCCATATCCATGGTTCTCATGACGTTCTTGAAGCCCTTGCCGACTTCGCCGAGGCGGTAGCGGTCGCTGACGCGCACGTCGTCAAAGCTGATGCCTGCGCACGCGAGGCCGCGGTTGCCAAGTGTCGTCTGAATCTTATCGACATGCACGCCCGGGAGCTTCAGGTCTACCAGGAAGCAGGTGATGCCGCGCGCCCTCTCTCCGGGGCCTGTGCGGGTGACAAGAATTACGTAATCCGCCACGCCTGACATGGAGCTGAACTGCTTTGTCCCGTTGATGACCCACTCGTCGCCGTCCTGACGTGCCGCGCAGGTAATGTTTGCCGCGTCACTTCCGATTTCCGGCTCTGTCATCGCGAAGCAGCACTTTACTTCACCGGAGATCAGTTTCGGAAGAATTTCCTCCTTGATTTCCTCACTGGCGAACATGTGGAGGTGCTCTGCCTGGAAGTTTGTGCACTCATTGATGTTGCTGAGCACGAACGACTCTCTCGCGATCTCCTCCAGCATGATGCAGTAGGTGAGGGAATCGACGCCTACGCCGCCGTACTGCTCCGGAAGGATCGGCGCGAGAAATCCGAGTTCTGCCATCTCCTGGTACAGATCCTCAGGGAACTCGTTGGTCTTGTCGATTTCCGCCGCGCGCGGGCGGACACTTGTCTGCGCGAATTCTCTGGCTGTCTCCTGCAGCATTCTCTGTTCATCAGTCAAATTAAAATCCATACTTGTACCTCTTTCTTTCTTGATTTACGGCAGTCCGGATTCCTTCAGGTGCTCCGTCGCTGCAATTATTTCTCTTCCCTCACAACTGCCTTGCTCTCGCACATCGCGTCGATTTCTTCCTGGCTGTAGCCGACGCCCTTCAGGATTTCTTCCGTGTGCTCGCCGAACGCCGGTCCGAAGTAACGGACGTCCGGTGTGCCCGCGCTGAAGTTGATCGGGAACTTCAGGACTTCGACGTCACCTGCCACGGGGTGATGCAGTGTCATCGTCGGATCGATCTCCTTGAACACCGGCTCCGCAAAGCACTCGTCGTAGTTCTGAATCTTGCGGGTCCAGACGCCGCCCTTGCTGAGCAGCTCGACCCACTCGTCAGCCGTCTTTGTCGCGATGATTTCCACGAACAGATCATGGATTTCTTTTTTATCTGTCCACGCCTTGTCGACATACGGAGCGAGCCGCTCGTCGCCGATCGCGTTGTAGTAGATGTTCATCGGCGTGGATGAGAGAACGATGTATCTGTCATCCGAAGTCTTGTATACGCCGTACGGTGCCTGAATATATCCGCTCGCGAGGCCGTCGCCGTTGCGGGTGACCGGCGTGCCGTTCATGTGGACGGTGAGCGGCTCGATCATCATGCTGAGCGCCGCCTGCAGCATGTTGATCTCGACATGCTGTCCCTCGCCGGTGCGGTATCTGTGGAGCACGGCGCTGACAACGCCGAGCGCCATCATCAGTCCGCCGTAGACATCGATGACTGCCGCGCCGACCGGCGTCGGCGGATCCTGTGCCTTTCCGGTGATGTCAGCCATACCTGTCATGGCCTGCAGCAGAAGATCCTGACCCGGCATCGAGCGGCCGATTTCTCCTTTGCCAAATCCAGAAGCTGAGAAGTAGATAATATCCGGATTTACCTTTTTCGCGTCTTCATAGCCGAGGCCGAGTCGGTCCATCGCCCCTGCGCGTCCGTTCTGCACGACGACGTCTGCGTCCGCGATCAGGCGGAGCGCGGCTTCCTTGCCCTCCGGGCTCTTCAGGTCAATCGCGATGTTGCGGTTGTTGCGGTGTGTCGTCAGATAAAACATGCTGACGTCATTCTTGAAATTGTGGCAGCCCGCCCAGCCGCGCTCATATGCTTTTCTGGTCGGCTCCACGGTGATGACGTCCGCGCCGAGATCGCCGAGATGCTGTGTGCCCAGCGGTCCCAGCAGGAACTGCGTAAAGCTGACGACTTTGATTCCGTCAAGTATTTTTAATCCTGCCAATTTCTTCCTCCTGTAATGGTCTGTTGATTCACGTGCAATATTAATGATTGTTCATTCAGCGGAGAACCGCTCTGGAAATAACCATCTTCTGGGCTTCGCTGGTACCCTCATAGATGCGGGTGATGCGAGCGTCGCGGTACATGCGCTCGATCGCGTAGTCCTTGATAAATCCGTAGCCGCCGTGAATCTGCAGAGCCAGATCTGTGACATAGCACGCTGCTTCGCCTGCAAAGAGCTTCGCCATGGCCGCCGTGCAGCCGGCGTCCTTGTCGCGGTCAGCGCGCTTCTGCGCTGCTTCGAGAACGAGAAGGCGTGCCGCCTCTGTTCTGGTTGCCATGTCAGCGATGTACCACTGCAGTCCCTGGTTGCGGGAGAGCGGTTTTCCAAACTGCTCACGCTCGTTTGCGTAATTGACAGCTTCTGCGAGCGCGCCCTGCGCGATGCCCGCTGCCTGCGCAGCAATGCCGATGCGTCCGCCGTCGAGACCCCACATCGCGATCTTGAAGCCCTCTCCGAGTTCTCCGAGGATTGCGGACTCAGAGACGCGGCAGTCCTCAAGAATGACTTCGGAGGTCTTGGAGGCGCGGATGCCGAGCTTGTCCTCTGTCTTGCCGATCGAGAGACCCGGATTGTCTCTGTCAACCAGGAAAGCGGTGATGCCGCCGTGGGTCTTTTTCTCCGGATCGGTCAGCGCGAATACGACGAAGTGGTCGCCCTGCTCAGGACCTGCGTTTGTGATAAAGCATTTGGTGCCGTTCAGGATATATTCGTCGCCATCCTTTACTGCGGTTGTCTTCAGGCCGCCTGCGTCAGTTCCGGCGCTGGGCTCTGTCAGGCAGAAGCATCCCAGTTTTCCTTCAGAGGCGCGGGAGAGATAATTCTCTTTCTGCTCCTCGGTTCCCTTTTCCAGGATGATATCGCTGACCATGTAGTGCAGGCTGCAGATAACGGCGGTGCTTGCGCATGCCTTCGCAAGTTCCATGACGACAAGTGCTTCCGCGACGGAATCCATGCCGCACCCGCCGTACTCCTCCGGCACGCACAGTCCCATGAATCCAAGATCCGCAAGCTTGTCGACTGTGTCCTGCGGAAAATGTCCGTCTACATCAATTTCAGCGGCGATCGGCGCAACTTCTTTTTCGGTAAATTCTCTGGCAAGATTCTGAATATCTCTCTGGTCATCTGTCATCTGAAACATCGCCATCAACCTCCTTGTGTTGTTCTGTTGTTATTCTGTTATTGATCTGCTGTTATTTTGTGTCTCTGGAAAGATCTTTGTATTTATCCTACTTTATAATATTATATTAATCCTATTTTTGTTTTGGTTTTTTCTGATTTTTCCCGGGTTGAACCCGCGTTTATTCAGTCTTATGCGATCTTTTTTTGTTTGATTTCAGACATCTTCAGGGAAATCAGGTGCAACAAAAGCAGACGATGTTTTCCCGCACCGTCTGCTTTTTATTTGATTGTCTTATTTTTTCCGCACGAAAAAGACAGGCATCCTGCGGCACACAGGCGCAGAAATACCAGATACCCGGTACCCCCCCCGATGAAATTATGTCTATTATTCAGGGCTGTCTGCATTACCTTCTCTCCTGTCTCTGCCGTTATCCGCAGCTTCTGCCGCGAACCGGCAGGAATCCCTCTCGCACCGTCCGCGCAGGTTTGCGTCCGGACAGTCGCGCGACTGCTCCCAGCAGTGATTCCATCCATCGTGCTCCGTGACAAACGCGCGGCTCATAATTCCTTCCCCCATCGCTCCTCGATGGACGCGCCCATCTGTCTGGCCTCTTCCAGCAGCTCCGGGTGACTGTTCACGGAGAGCCGCTCCTCGATCCCGCCGCCCCGCACGCAGCCTGCCAGCCTGCATTTCGGAAAACAGCGGATCCAGCCGTTCAGTCCCTCGACCGTCGGATCCATCAAACTGGTATCCGGCTCTGCCGCTGCCATCAGCAGATAGATGTCGCGGAACTGGTAATCTGACGGGAACAGCGGATTCAGCCTGTCAATCAGGACCTTCATCTGTCCGCTCATCCCAAAGAAGTAAACTGGGGTGGCAAACGCGACCACCTCTGCGTCCTTCACTTTTTCGGCCAGGGCGGAGGCGTCATCCTGCATAACGCATCGCAGCGTCTTCTGGCAGGCATAGCAGCCTCTGCAGAACTGCAGTTCTTTTCCGTGAAGAGTCTCGAACGTAACGTCGTGTCCCGCTTCCCTGGCGCCCTGGGCGAATGCCCGGGCGAGCAGCTCGGAATTGCTGCCCGTCCGGATACTGGTTGAAATGATTAATACGCGGCGCATCTTTTATGCCTCGTTGAACTCCCAGGAGGTCATCAGGATGCGCATCAGGTCGTCCTTGGAAAGCTCGTAGCGATCCATATCGATTCCGACGACGTCCACTGCCGTGTCGATCGCTTCCTGGAATTTCGACGGATCTACGCCAAACTGGGACATAGAAGCCTTGCGGATGCCGCACTTGTCCATCAGCTTTGTAAGGCCGTTGATGTAGGACTGACCCGGATCTCCCGGAACAGCCGGCTCGCCCATAAACTCGCCGAGCTTGTCGAAGTCTTCCGGAATGTACTGCTTGATCTCTTTGTAATAAGCCTCAGCGATCGTAGACAGGGTCGCGCCGTGCGGGAATTTCGGGAATACGCCGCCGAGCGCCTGGCCGAGGATGTGGTGAGACGTCACGAATGTGAGTGCCTGGTTGTAACCCTCCAGTACGCACGCCGCGTACGCGACATTTGTGCGCGCCTCAAGGTTTGTGCCGTCCTCAACCGCAAGTGGAAGCCACTCTGTCAGCAGGCGGATTGCCTCTTCTGCGTACAGCTCGATCAGCTTGCTCTCGCCTGCGTTGCAGATATAGTTCTCGACTGCGTGGAACAGCGCGTCGATTCCCTGGAACGCTGTCAGGCCCTTCGGGAGGCTGACCATCAGCTCCGGATCAATGATGGAGACGGTCGGGAAGATTGCCTCAAGGCCAAAGTCGAGCTTTTCGCCGGTCTCCTCATTTGTGATGACGCAGAAGTAATCGCACTCTGTGCCGGTTCCTGCTGTCGTAGAAATAACGACGACCGGAGCGGCATCCGTAACTTCCTTGCGTCCGCCGGACTCAGAATTCGCGTAATCCCACAGATCGCCGGGCATGCGGTTCATGATCGCGGCCGCCTTCGCCGTGTCAATGCTGCTGCCGCCGCCGAGGCCGAGGAAGAAATCACAGCCGCTGTCTTTTGCGAGCTTGCTGGCTTTCATAACAGAGGCGCGGGTCGGATTCGGGACGACCTCGTCATAGATCGTTACTTCTACGCCATTCTGCTTCAGAAGCTCAATCACCTTCTGCTGAACGCCCATTTTCTCCATGATGTGATCCGCTGTCACGCAGAGGAGCGCGTGTTTGCCCGGAAGCTTTACCGTCGCGAGCTCCTGCAGTCTGCCTGCGCCAAAAATAACTCTGACCGGTGAATAGCTGTTTACAATATACAGATCCTTTGCCATTATTTCTACCTCCTGATTTTTGTTTGTTTTGTTGCTTTATTCTCCGATAATCTGTACCATGACGGTACGCTCTCTGGCTCTTCTCTGGTCCCAGTCGATGAAATAAATATTTCCGAAGCTTCCCAGATCCAGCTTTCCGTCGATCAAAACGATTGTCTCGCTTCTGCCAATGATCGAGGAACGCAGATGCGCGTCCGTATTGTGCACGCAGTAGTAATCTTCATCGTTTTCCGCCGCGAACGCGACTGCCTTCGGACCCGGATGAAGGTACATGCCGTCTGTCCTGTAGCTGGGAATCATATCTTCCATGACATTGACCATGTCCTGCTGCAGTGTCTCAAGCCCGGTCATGGACATGTCAAACGCGCTTTCGTCTGTGATGACGCAGCATGTTGTGTGGTGTGAATAAACCACGCAGATGCCGGACTGGACACCTGATTCTGTGACGATCTTCTGCACCTGCTCCTTCACGTTGTGGAAGGTGGGCTGCACACCGGTCGACTGTACTTTAAATGACTCTCTGACTGTCTTCATATTGCGGTTTTCCTTTTCATCGCTTGCTCTGCCGCGCGGTCGTCGGCTGCCTTCCGCGTCATCCGGACCATCTCTGTCAGCATCGCGCAGGGATCCTCTGCGCGGCAGATGCCGGACGCCGCGCCGGTCGCCTCTGCGCCGGCATATACGAGATCGTAGACCATCTGCCCGTTGGAGATGCCCGCTGCCTGCTCTACCAGAATGTTCGGGTCAATCTCCTTGATCGCCCTGATGGATTCAAAGACAAATTCCATGTCCATTCCGTCCGACACAACGCCAATCCGCTCACTTGGCTCCGGATTGATGATATCCGGATGGAAATGCGCGACTGCCTGTGACTCGGAAATCGTGTCCGCGCAGACAAAAGACAGCAGCTCCAGTTCTCTCGCGCGGTCTATGGATTTGCGGAGCTGGCCGAACGGAATCGGCCGCTCGCAGTGATTCAGCACGACGCCGTGGGCGCCGGCTGCCTTGATGGACTCCGGGAGAACATCTGCCATCCCGCGCCCCGGCTCCAGCAGATCCATATACGGAGCCAGGACAATCAGGCGCTCCGTGTGCTCCGCTACCCGGCGGATATCCGCGTACGGTGAGATGAACAGCACATCGATGTCGTATGTAATTGCAGCCTTCTCCGCTGCCAGCGCCAGATTTAAGACATCATCCCCATATAGATAATTCTTTACCCCTACCTCAAAATACGGGGTTCTTGGTAATTTTATACTCATGCTTTCCCAATCTGCCCTGCAGACCCCCTGCCAATTGTAAGGATTTCACTGACTGATCTAACCTCTTCGGAGGGAGGATCGATTTAAAAATCAATGCCCTGCCGATACTCAGACGCCTTCCTCATCCGCCAGCGCGCTCATGCTGATCGGGCGGAGGGGTGAGCGCTTCGTAAACGGTCTGACCTCGCTTGCCGGGATACCGGCCTGCTGAGCAATCATCCGGGAGATGACGGGCGTGCAGCTCTTGGACTGGCACATGCCCATTCCCGCGCGGGTCGCGCGCTTGATTGCGTCCAGATCGTGGCATCCGTTTGCGATTGCTTCTTCGATCGCTGCCTTTGTGATTTCCTCGCACCGGCAGATGACTACATCATCCCCGTTTTTTCTGCATTTGCACTCTTCACCCATCACTCGTCTCCTTTCCGGCGCGCGATGCCGCGTACCTCTTCGATATACTCCTCCGGGAAGGAGATCGTCATGACATTTGTCATGTCATACGCTTTGACCCGGACAACCTTCTCTACCACTGCGTCGCAGATCACCTGTCCCTCGCGGTTGATCGCCGGAACGGTATCTCCTTCAGCCGGTACCGGAAGGTACTCATAGGCAAATGTGATGCTCGCGCGTTTTTCCGCGTGATGCGCGTTGATCAGGAAAATCGCCAGGCCGGGGCAGGTCGCGACGCATTTCCCGCAGGCGATGCATTTGGATGTATCGACTGACGGCAGGTTCGTGATCGGATTTCCGACCGTGATCGCGCCCTTCGGACATGAAGTCTCACAGGGGTTGCAGGGGATGTTCTCCGCGCACTCGATGCAGACGACCGGCCCGCTTGCCGCCCTGACCTCGTCCATCCGGTATCCGGGAATCTGGGCGAGGACGTCTTTTGTCAAAATTCCGTCTTTCTTACAATTCTTTAACATATCTAAACCTCACCTCTTAAAACATGATTTCCTTCTTGAATGCCGCAAGCTTCTCACCGCGCTCGCCGCTGCGGAGCTCAGAAAGGCTCTCCCAGCACGCGTCCTTGAGTTCTTTCGCCATGGCCTGCGGGATGTATCCCAGCGCTTCTGAAGCCGCGATTCCCGCGAGCTTGCCTTCTACGATCGCCACGGAAGCTTCCTCGATGCCGGTGACATCGCCCGCGATGTAAATGCCGTGCAGGGAGGTTTCCATGTTCTCATCATGTCTCGCGACGAAGCCGCCGAGTCCGCCGTGGAACTTCGTCTCACAGCCGAGCATCATGCAGAGGTCTGCCATCGGGTGAAGTCCGACCGCGATTGCGACGACATCGACGTCCAAAGAGCGCTCCGTGCCCGGAATCGGCTGGAACTTGCTGTCGACATCTGCCAGTACGACGCGCTCGACGTGGTCGGTACCTTCTGCCCGCGCGATGGTTGTGCTGGTCAGGATCGGTACACCCGCGCGGCGGATCTTGCTGGCATGAACCATGTAGCCGCCGATTGCCGGCGCCGCCTCGACGAGTGCGACGACATCAACACCTGCCTGCATCAGCTGGTAAGAGACGATCAGGCCGACGTTTCCGGATCCGACGACGACAATGCGTTTGCCGGGACGGACTTTGCGGATGTTTGCCAGTGTCTGAGCCGCGCCTGCGCCGATGATGCCGGGAAGCGTGCTGCCCGGAAACGCGAGCGTGTTCTCTGCCGCGCCCGTCGCGATGATGACCTTCTTCGGCTCACAGATGAAGGTTTCCATGCCGCCTACGGTAACGCCGAACTGATATCCCGGGTTGACGCCCCAGGCGACCGCGTCGGAATAAATATCTACTTTTTCGTTTTTGACCGCTTCCACAAGCTCCTCCGCGATGCGGAATCCGCGGATTCCCGCGTGATGCTCTTTGGAGCCAAAGAATTTGTGGATCTGCTTGAACAGCTGTCCGCCGAGGGTCTTGTTCTCGTCGATCAGACATACGCGCGCGCCGCTGATTGCTGCCTCATACGCGGCGGAAAGACCGGCCGGGCCGCCTCCGATGACTGCGATATCATAATATTTCTTCTTACTCATGGCTGTACTCACTCCAATCTCCGTTGCCCTGCTGGATTTCGACCTTCATGCCATCTCTAACCGGTGTGATGCAGGTTCTGGTGTTTGGCACGCCGTCAACTGTCATCAGGCAGTCTGAGCAGTAACCAATTGCACAGAACAGGCCTCTCGCCTCACAGCGCTTCGGTGAATATCTGGAAGCGCGGATCCCCTGTGCCCAGAGCGCCGCGGCGATCGTATCTTCCTCGTAAGCCGGAACCGGCTGATCGCCCAGATAGATGGTCACTTCTTTTCCATGCTCTATTTTTCCGAAAATCGGATGTTCTTCGATTCGATTGCTCATCTCATGCTCCTCCATGTGATCGGATCCTGAACTGCTGTGTGCCCGGACCCGACTGTTCCGGGCGTCCGCAGTGAATTATCGTTTTGCTGTCAGATCGTACGGGATCTGGAACTCGTCACCCTTGCCCTGCTTGTATGCCCATGAGTAATCACCGGAAATACCGATGTCACGCGGATACGGCCACTTGAATGCTGCCCAGTCCTTATTGTTCAGGAAACGTCCCGGATCATACAGAGACATGTCGATGTCCCACTCAACCTCGCCGAGCGTGATCAGCTCTTTGATAATACGCGCGACAGCGAATTCGAGAGAAATACCAGCGACGAAGCCGGCCGCGATCAGGAGCCCCTCCGTCAGGGTTGATTTTCCGATCATCGGCTGCGCGTCCGGAACAAATCCCATTGTGCCGACCCAGGAGCGGATCATCTTGACGTCCTTGAGCTTCGGGAAGATACCGGTCATGTAATTGCCGAGTCTTCTGACCTCATCCATCCAGATGGTCTCGTTGTAGAAGCCGACGCGCTTCTCTCTGGGATGTGCCGGGCCGCCGATCGTGATGTTGCCGGTAGCTGTCTGTGTGCCGCCGTACGCGAACTGGCCGCCGTACTGCATCTCGAACGGCATCGGCGGAACCGGTCCGATCGGCTCTGTGACGCACGCGATCTCGCGGATCGGTGTGATGACGGACGTCTCGCCGCCGAAATTCTTCGCCCAGCCGTTTGCCGCGTTCAGCACCCACTTACAGGCAATGTAGCCTTTATCTGTCTCAACGCCGCAGACCTTGTCATCCTCAATGACAATCTTGTCGACCTTCGTGTGCGTCAGGATCTTCGCGCCCTTCTTCTGCGCGCCCCACCCGAGGGACTGGCAGAGCTGATACGGAGAGAGGTTGCCGTCCTCCTGACGGAAGCGGGAACCGTAGACCAGATCCGGATTCAGCGTCGGCATGACTTCCAGCGTCTCTTTTCTGTCGAGCAGCTTAATGTCCTGCTTCTCGTCTGTGAAGCCCTTCGCGGCCTCCATCTCATAGAGGCGTTTGCCTTCCTCTGCTTCTTCTTCGTTAATCCAGACATCCAGGAGACCTGTGATGCGCACATGGTAATCGATGTCCAGCTCTTCCTGCGTCTTCTTGAGCATCTCTGTGTTGTAACGTGTCAGCTTGAGGCGCTCCTCCACGCGATCCAGGTTGTTTTCACGGCCGTAGCAGTGGCAGATCATGCCGCCGCAGCGCCCCGACGCGCCCGAGCCGAGGTTGCGCATTTCACAGAGAACTACATCCAGTCCGGCCTTTGTCAGCTCGTAAGCTGTCGCCGTACCCATAACGCCTCCGCCGATGATTACGATATCGGCACTCATTACTGGTTTCAAGAATATCCCTCCTGTTCTATCAGATATCTGAAAGCTGCAGTTTTAACCGCATTGTCTTTGTGGAAAATCCATCAATGACACCAACTTTATATTGTTCTTTTTCCTCGGCGAACCCGCGCAGGTACGAATTACCCGGCTCGATTCCGAGGACGTATTCGCCTGACCGGACTGACTTCCACTCCGTGAGAATCGGAAGCAGCTCTTTCTCCCAGGAAAGCTCCGCCGCGATCCCAAGCGGCTTGTTTTCCAGCCTTACAGCTGCCCATCCTTCTTCGTTCGTCTTCAAATGATGGAAGAAGCACTGCTCCTCGTACCCATCAACCGGCGGCTCCAGCTGATTCCATGTACCGATCCCGTCTTCAGCTGCACGCGTTCGAGGAAGTATTGGCGATAACGCATCTGGAAATACCATCTTCAGATCCGGACTGATGAACGGATAGCCGAAATTGAAGTGGTACAGTGACAGATACTCTGCTGCTTCCGGCTCGCAGTTCTCTATCACATCCGTTATCTCTATAGCGCTGCAAAGGAGATTTATTTTGATTGTTCTGGTTAACGTGAGGTTGTGAAAGGCCAGGTGACTGTCCCGCGTGACGCCGCCGATTTCGATGAGATAATCGTCACCCTGCCAGTATTCTTTATGCCATGCCTGCTCACAAGGGGTGGTGCCCAGCCGCCCGTGAAGGTGCTGGAACAGACCGTTTTCGTCGATATAATCCGGCCCCGTGTTTTTCAGGCCGCAGGTCCAGAGCATGCCTCCGTCGAAATACCGGTCAAACTCGTTCAGAACCGGATACGCGTATTTCCCGGAGGTCTGGCCGTTTTTCGCGAGCCAGCTGATGTTGGTTCCCCGGTAGGACAGCGCTCCGATATTCATGCACTTGTCCGGAAGAAGGTCGAGCACCAGCCCGTCTGCTGTTTTTACCTGCCATACGCGCATGCCGCGCGCCTTTCCGGCGGTGTACTCCATCTCCGTCAGCCCGGCAACCTGTGCCATGTTTCCTGCATATTTCAGCCAGTCCTGCTTACTGCGCGGCTTTTCAGCCATACTCTGCACCTCCCTGCTGCTTTTCTTGTGTGTTCCTGTGTGCCGGCGGATGTATTCTCCGGGCACTCCGGCGAGAACGCCCCCGAACTGGCACACCTGGTTACGTTCCCGCAAGCCAGTACGTTTCATTCCGCCAGGTTCTCAGCTAAACCGCGAACTTTAATCCTCTTCCACAAAGTTTGGATCCCACGGCTCGCCCGTGTTGACCGGAAGCTCGATGCCTGCCTTCTCCGCGATCGGCGCGAGCTTTGCTGCGATCTCGTCCTCGTCGTAGGTCGGAAGTCCTTCGGACGCGACGACGTAGAATCTCTCCTCGTGTGTGAGGCTCTTGCCCGGCTTTACGATCTGCAGCGGGCAGAGGGACTCGAGCTCAACGCCCCAGTAGGAGGTGTAGGTCTCGTAGCTGCAGCCTTTGTCGGAATACTTTGCGCCGCGCTGGTGCTGGTATTTCTTGACCAGGCACTGGCCATGGTTGAAGTAGGTCATCCAGCCATACTCGTTTTCGTAGCCGATCTTGAAGGCTGTCTCGTCTTCCGGATCGTTGTCGATGACGATATATCTCTGTCCCCAGTGCGCGCGTGTGTCGTCCATGCGGGAATATGCCCAGCTTCTGTAGCCGGTGTTTGTCTGCAGTCCGCAGTTGCGCTGGACAACCGGGATGACCTCGCGGCCGGATCTGGAACCGATGGTCAGACCCCAGACTGCGATCTCGATCGGCCATGCGGTGTTGTTCTTGATGACGTTGACGACGCGGAGGCTGTCATCATCCTCGAAGTAGATCTCCATGCCCTTCTGCATCTGGGTCCACGGCTCTTCCTTCTGCCAGATGATAATGCCGTTTTCAAGGAGCTCGTAGCTCTCAAGCGGCTCATTGTCGGGCATGTAGCTTCTTGGAAATGCCTCGGGGCTGTGCCACACGCGGTGACCGCCGTAGAACTTGTAGATCTGTCCGTCCGGGAGTGCCTCCTCAAGCGGGCACTCATCCTCGACGACGCTCGGCATTCCCGGGAGGGAGATGTGCATGATGCGCGGTCCGATCTCGAGCGGGATGACGATTTCAAGCGCGTCTGTGTAAAGCTTCAGCGCTTTTCCGAGTTTCTTGTAGCTGGCAAGCTCTTCAACATTAATTTTTTTCATGGTTATTATCCGCCTTTCTGGCAAAAGGCACCGCTGGGGTTATGAAAACCAAGGTGCTTTCGCTCTTTCTACTATTCTGAATTCCTGCTGTTGTTTTCCGGTCAGTTCGTGTCCCTTTTTACGCTTCTACGTACTCGATGTCGAGCATGTTGCAGAGCATCTTCCATCTTCTGGAAACGTCACCCAGGTTGATGACCTCGTGGTGCGTTCCGCCGTTGCGGAGCCAGTTCTCGACGCAGTTGGTCATACCGCTCTCCGGTCTCCAGAAGAAGTAAGGCATCTCGCAGTTCTTCATGTCGGACTTCGGAAGCATCTCTCCGCGTGCCACGACCAGGCGGAATTTATCGCCGCCGATCGACGCGAGCGATGTCAGCGTCGTGGTGCCGGGCTGCGGCGTGAAGATATGGGTCGGCGGATTTTCCAGCCCGCCCTCTCCGAGGTACCGGTCAATCAGACGGACCTTCATGTCTGTGCGGGCTGTCTTCCAGTTGGCCTCGCCTGCGTGGCAGAAGATAATCGCCTGTTTTTCAAAGTCCATTGTGTACATCTCTGTGAAATTGCCCATCGCGGTGCCGTCGCCGATCGCGTGCGCGACACGGACCATGCTCGCGCAGGCAAAATCACCTTCCGCCGCGTATCCGTATCCCTCGGCCATCAGGTTTGACGCGCCGTAAAGCGGGAGCTGGCGGACTCTTCCGTCCGCCGCGAACTGGTCGAAATGCGCGGTGAACGCCTCGTAGTTCATATCCTCAAGGAACTTCTTGAAGCCGAGGTACTCGCGGATCGCGATCTCGTGAGATTCCTTCGTCAGCTTCGGATCGACGTCGAACCGCTCGTAATCCAGTTCCATCTGCGCCTTGACTTCCGCGTCCGTCACGGCGTTCATGCGGCTGACCATGCTGCCGACCGTATCGTGGCAAATCTCCGGGCCGATCTTGTGGGTGAATGCCCTGTCATCTGTAAGAATATCGCCCATGCCGCACATTCTGGAGAAGACGCCGACGCGCATGTTCTTCATGACGGTGCGCGCGTAGCAGGCTTTTCCGAAATCATTGATGAAATCCACAAAGCGCTGCTCGGTGCGGTTGCCTGCGAAGAATTCGCACTTAAATCCAGACCGGACGATCATGTTTGCGTTGTCCTGCGCGCCGTGAATGCCCTGGTTGACGGTCAGATCCAGCTCAAACCAGTCATCGCCGACCACCTGATCCGGCTGTACGACACAAAGCGCGATCGGCAGGCGGTTGTTCTCCAGCGCGCGGAGCAGGTACATTCCCTGTGAGTAGGCCAGCAGAACGATAACCATGCCGTCCAGCTCCGCCTCGTTGTACCCCTTGACGATCTCCTCGATCTTCGCCCGGTCTGTCCCGATTCCGGCAAATGAGACATCCGCCACCTGAGACATGGTCGCGACCAGCTCATTCGCGTATTTCTCCTGGCGCGCGAGAATGCCCGGGAAGGTCTCCTCGTATCCGCCGGTCATCAGTCCCAGAAGGCCAAGTTTTGGTTTCCTGTTCAACATTTCTATCATCCCTCCTTGAATAATGGCGCAAAACGTTCATACATCGCGCAGTACTTTCTGTATCCCTTTTCGTAGAGCTCCGTGTTTCCTGCCATCGGCGGGTACTGCCGGTCTTTCTCCACCATCTCTGCCGCCGAGACGATGTCGGGCAGGATTCCTGTTGCCACGCCGCCCAGAATCGCAGCGCCGAGGCTTGCCGCCTCGCTGATCACCGGAACCTCTACGGCCGCGCCGCAGATATCTGCCTTGATCTGATTCCAGATGTCGCTCTTGGATCCGCCTCCCAGAGAAACGATCCGCTCCGGCTTCAGACCCATGAGCTCAAGATTCTCCCGCAGCGCGTATCCGATACCTTCGTAAATCGCCCGGATCAGACAGCCTCTGTCCGCGTCCAGACCAATTCCGAAGAAGACGCCGCGCGCGTCCGGATCATTTGCCGGCTCCTGAATCCCGGTGAAATGCGGGTAGAGCATGACGCCTCTCGAGAGGGGCGGCGCTGCCGCTGCCAAAGAACTCATTTCCGCAAATGCCGCGGAGCCTTCCAGATCCTGGCAGAGCTCATCCCGGAACCATTTCTGCACCATGCCGGCTGTCTGTACCATGCTGATGTTGAGGTACAGCCCCGGAATCGCGTGCGTGTACACATTTACCGCCGACAGGTGATCCAGCTGTGGCTCCTTGGCGGTCGCCGCTATGACCATAGCTGTTCCGGTTGTCTCCGAGACCACTCCCTCTCTCACGTTCGCGGCGCCTACGGCACCTGCCGTCTGGTCCATCGCGCCTGTGGTGACGGCGGTATCAGTCGTAAGTCCAAGTTCTGACGCCGCCCGGTCCGTAAGACCGCTCACCACCGCGCCGCAAGGAAGGATTTCGGCTATTTTCTGCGGATCGATTCCAGAGACCTCCAGAATCTCACTCCACAGCTCGTTATTTCTGATGTCAAAGTACCCGGTCGTACACATGATCGACGGATTCGTCACAAATTTTCCCGAGAGCCGGAACACCAGATAATCCTCCAGCAGAAGGAATTTGTGCGTCCTGTCGTAGCATTCCGGAAGATTCCGCTTAAACCAGAGCAACTTCGCGACCGGGCAGTAGCCGTTGATCTCCGGCACGCCTGTCTTGCTGTAAAACTGTTCCGGCGTAATAGACTTCGCGATCTCATCCGCCTCAGCCTGCGCTCTGGAATCGAGCCAGATCACGGCATTGTGAAGCGCGTTTCCTTCCTCATCAACCGGAATCAGTGTCTCGCCCTGCGTCGTGCAGGTGACGGACGCGACTTCGTCTGCCGCCGTGCCGGTCTCCTCCAGAATCTGCCGGATGCCCGCGACCGCGTTGTCCCAGTAAACATCCGGGTTTAACTCCAGCAGACCTTTACCGGGCGCATCCAGGCGGTATTCGCGCACCGCGGAGGCAAGCAGCTTCAGATCTTCGCTGAAGATTGCGGCCTTTACCGCAGTTGTTCCGACATCAAGTGTAATAAACTTCTTCATAATACTTAATCAGTCCTTTTCTCCAACGATCGTAACTCTGACTGTCCGCTCTCTCGCGCGAACCTGATCAAAGTCCGCAAAATAAATTCTTCCGAACTCGCCGAGGATCGCCTCGCCGTCCTCAACCGGCACGGTGACGGAGCGCCCCAGCATGACCGAGCGGAGATGCGCGTCGGTGTTCAGGCTCCAGAACGCTTCCTCATTACGCTCGCGCCCGGCGATCTCGATGTGCTTCGGACCCGGATGGAGATACTGCCCCTCGTTCTCGCAGGTCGGGAACAGTTTTTCCAGTCCGTAAACCATATCCTGCAAAATGAGCTGTGTTCCGTGATAATTCACATCGTCTGACTGCTCCTGAATCAGAACCGCGCACGTCGTGTGCTGCGAATAAACTGTCATGATGCCGTTTTTGATGCCGGATGTCTTCAGGGCTTCAAGCGCGCGCTCTGTCACGTCATCAAAGGTAGGTCTGCGGTCCGACTGAATCTGAAATGTCTCGTGATAACAACTCATGTTTTACCTCCCATATGGCTATTGCTGTTCGACCGGTTTTTGATCATGTATTCATTTTACTGAATGTAAAATGATCATTCAAGTCATATCCGCTCATTTTTCTTCGTCATTTTGATCAGTTTTTTCGGTGCTTTTTTATGAAAGTTGCACGAAAGAGTGTCATTTCTATCAATTTGTACGTGATTTTGCATGAATCATCTATCACCCATGCGGTCACCTGCTTCATAATCTGCTCGTAAAATCCATATTAGCTGTCGCTTTTACGCTAAATCTGATTGTTATATTCACATTATGTGATTATTTTGATCATTTTCGTCATATTTCCTGTTGACTTTAACACCCGATTTTCTGTATAATTTATGCGGTGCCGGATGATTGGTTCCTCCGGCAGAAACAGCCAGGCAGTCCGGTAACCGCTCATCTTTGCTCAAAGCATTTAATCAGGGTTTCGCATCAGAAGCTGTGACAGGCAGACGAAGACGGCGGACACGGAGAGCACGATCCAGCGTCAAAAGAATGAACCGGCACACAAGATTGTTAACGGCTTAAGAATAAGGACTCAGGAAGAATGCTGAACGCGCCAGAAGAATGTACTGGCATAAGATATAGAAACAGAATCATAATCTTGAAAGGTAGCTGAGTATCATGAGTGTTATTTACGAAGAGCGAAAGAAACAGGTTTTACAGCATCTCTCCCAGAGCGGGCGTCTGTCCCAGCAGGAACTGCAGGATATCTTCCAGCTGTCGCCGGCAACGATCCGACGCCTCTGCGCGGCCATGGAGGACGACGGATCTGTCATCCGCGTCCGCGGCGGCATCCGGATCGCGTCCGGGACGCAGACAGATTATTCATTTGAGCATAATTCGGTGGAATACGCGGATGAGAAGATCAGAATTGCGGAAGCAGTCTGCCGCTCGATTCACGACAACCAGACCGTCTTCCTGGAGTCCGGCACGACCGTATACCAGTGCGCGCTTTGTCTTGCCGACCGGATCCGCCGGCAGATCTGTAAAAACGTGACCGTCTTTACCAATTCGCTGAACAACCTGTATGTGCTGGCTCCCGTCACGCACACGAGCCTCATCGGAGGCGGATACCGGCAGGAGCGCCAGGACTTCGTCGGGCATCTCACAGAGCGCTTTCTGCAGAATCTTTACTTCGACCACTCCATCATCGGCGTGGACGCTGTCAACCAGGAGAGCGGCCTGATGGTCATGGACTTCAACACCGCCCACATCGACGAGCGGCTGCTGAGCCAGTCCAGCCAGGTGACCGTCGTCGCGCACTCCGGAAAATTCGAGAAGCGCTCACTGCTCTCCTTCGCGACCCTGGACGACGTCAGCCGGATCGTGACCGATTCCAGGCTTTCCGACGATCTCTACCGGGATTATTCCAGATATGCAACAGAAGTGGTGCGGGTCTAACCCGCAC
>JAFVEX010000152.1 GCA_017475785.1 Eubacterium sp.
CTTTATCAGCTTTGGACCGTTCTCCGTCTCTCTCGTCCTGATTCCGATTGTCGTCGGCGCTGCGCTGTACGGTGTGGCGGCCGGCGCATGGCTGGGCTTTGTCTTCGGACTGGTGGTACTCCTGTCCGGCGACGCGGCGGCTTTTCTGGCAGTTAATGTGCCCGGAACGATTCTGACCGTTCTGCTGAAAGGTACACTCGCAGGACTTTGCGCTGCCGTAGTATACAGACTGTTCTCAAAAATAAACGGCTTCTTTGCCACGGTCGCCGCGGCAGTTATCTGCCCGGTCGTCAACACCGGTATTTTCATCATTGGCTGCCATCTTTTCTTCATGGAAACCATCTCCGGATGGGCAGAAGCGGCCGGCTTTAAAAACGCAGGTGCCTTCATCATAGTCGGGATGATCGGACTGAACTTCGTGTTTGAGCTGCTGATCAACGTGATCCTGAGCCCGGTGATCGTCCGGATTCTGCGCATTATCAAAAAGCCATCTCAGGAAACGGCCTGATTTTAAAAGCATCCGGCCCGGCAAAACCAGCGCAGCACGGTTCCAAAACATCTGAACAGCAAAAGCAGCGCAGCACGGTTTCAAAACACCGGAACAGCATAAGCAGCGCAGCACGGTTTCAAAACATCTGAACAGCAAAAGCAGCGCAGCACGATTCCAAAACATCTGACTGGCATAAGCAACATAGGGGCTGCCAGCCAGTATAAAAATATTGTTTATCCGGTTCTCAGACACCAGAAAGGAGTCTGCCATGATTCTTGCAATCGACATCGGCAACACGCATATGGTACTCGGATGTCTGGACCAGAACAATCACGTTCAGGCCCGCTTTATCATGAGCACCAGCCGCATCGAAACCTCGGATGAATACGCCGCGGAGCTCCGGCAGGTTCTGTCCCTGCGCGGCATCACGCCGGATCAGTTTGAAGGGGCAATCATCTCCTCTGTCGTACCGGCAGTCACAGCCGCCATCCAGAAAGCATTCCGCCTTCTGTCCGGGAAGGATCCTCTGGTTCTGGGCAAAGACATGCGGATTCCGCTCGAACTCGAGATGAACGGTCTTCCGGCGTCCGCGATCGCGGGCGACCTCCTTGCGACCGCAATCGCCGCAAACGCATATTACACGGTTCCGGCAGCAATCATTGATATCGGCACGGCAACCACCATCACTGTACTTAACGAAAAAGCCGCCTATACCGGCGGCTGCATCATGCCGGGTCCCGGCACGGCTATGAAAGGTCTGGTTGAGTGCACGGCTCTGCTTCCGGCAATTGATTTTCTGGCGCCGTCTGACGCCATTGCCAAAGACACGATTTCCGCCATGCAGAGCGGCATTATGTTTGGATCTGCCGGCGCGCTGGACGGGATTCTGGACCGCTTTGCGGACGAACTTGGCACGCCGTTCCGCACTGTTCTGGTGACGGGCGGCATGGCCACAATCATCGCGCCGCTCTGCCGGCATGAGGTGACTGTCGACCAGGATCTGCTCCTGCGCGGACTCGGGCTGATCTGGGCAGCAAATCTGTAAATGTATGTTTGTCGGGAGCAGCCGGGAGACGAATTTCAGCTTCCGAGGATGCCCTTGCTGAAAAGATCGGAGAAACGGAGACTTAGCGTCTGTCAGCGCGCGGGCAATGAGTGGTCGCCTTTCACGAATTGGCCGCACGCCTACAGACGGTTAGTCTGCGGTTCGATGGTCTTTTCGCGGGCAGACGAGGAAACTGAATTCGTCACCCTGCTGATCCCGACAAACTTCAATTTGCCCGCCGGGAGAGCAGCTGCTTCATCCCCTGCTCCAGCCCATCCACCGACAAATCATACATATCAAACAGCTCTGCCAGCTGCAGGTGCGTACGAGTCCAGTAATTGTCATATGCCGGCAGGGACTCCGGGTTCAGCCAGATCAGATGCGGAAACTGCCGTTTCATCTGGCGGAAACACTCAATTCCCGACAGGCCGTAGCTGTGCGTGCGGAAGTCGTACTGCGGGTGGTCAAGTTCATACGGATTCATCGCCGCGTCTCCGACCAGGATGACGCGGTAGCTTTTATCATATTGCGCGAGAAATTTCTCGAACTGCACCGCACTGTCAAAATTCATGCGCGGGTCTTTGTAGATATTTGACCCGATGCAATTATGAAAATAATAGGTATGCAGCTCCTTGAAATGACGCGATGACGTGGCAGCCTGAAAGAGCTGGCTGCAGAGGCCTGCGTAGTAATCCATAGATCCTCCGCTGTCCATCAGCATCAGGACCTTGATGGTATTCCTGCGCGCCTTTTTATAGCGGACCTGCAGTGTTCCCGCGTTTTCGCAGGTGTCATGAATCGTCGCGTCGACGTCAAATTCTTCCTCATTGCTCTGCGCGGACAGATTCCGAAGCAGGCGGAACGCCATCTGGAACTGCCTGGTGTCGAGCTTATTGTCTTTTCGGAAATCACGGAACTGACGCTGACTGGCTACCGCGACAGCCGAGCGGTGACGGGACTCCCCGCCGACGCGGATTCCGCCCGGGTGCCAGCCGTTATTGCCAAACGCTGAGCGGCCCTGGGTTCCGACCCAGTAATTGCCGCCGTTGTGCTCTTCCGTCTGCTCTGCCAGCCTCTCCTCCAGCCGTTTGAGCAATTCTTCCAGACTCTCTTCCAGGACACCCAGCTTCTTCAGTTCTTCCAGCTCCCGGAACAAATTCTCAGACGGATGATTCAGCCAGTCCATCAGCTCATCGGGTATTTCACCCTGAAACGGCACGCCCTGAAAATACTCCAGAAAAATCTGGTCAAACCGGTCGTATTCCGTCTCATTTTTGACCAGAATCGCCCGCGCGACGTGATAAAACCCTGTCAGGCTGGAGCCATGAAGCCCTTTTTCAAGTGCCTCCAGCAGAGACATCCACTCATTCGGGGCAATATCCAGGCCGCGTCTTCTCATTAAATAAAAGTAATCCGTAAACATGCGGGTCACCGTCTGATGTGCCGGTTCAGCACTTCCAGATCCTTGTCCTTCTTGAGCAGGACGCCGGCAAGCGGAATTGTGCTGGTAATCTTTTTCGGATTGACGCCGCCCACAGTCAGCGCGCGCAGCCAGTCGATCAATTCTGACGTACTCGGTTTTTTCTCGATTCCGCGCATCTGACGCACCTGGTAAAATGCCGCGATTGCCTGAGATACAAGCTTTTCATCAAGCCGGTCAAAGTGCACGCGGATAATGTCCTCCATCTGCTCCGGATCCGGAAATTCAATGTAGTGGAAAATGCAGCGGCGCAGGAAAGCGTCCGGCAGTTCTTTTTCCGCATTTGACGTAATGATTACGATGGGGCGCTGCTTCGCCCGGATCGTCTCTTTCGTCTCAGGGATATAAAATTCCATCTGGTCAAGCTCCCAGAGCAGGTCATTCGGAAATTCCAGGTCTGCCTTATCGATCTCATCAATCAGCAGCACAACCTGCTCGTCAGACTGGAAGGCCTCTCCCAGCTTTCCAAACTTGATATAAGAGGCAATGTCGTCCACTCCCGCGTTGCCAAACTGGCTGTCATACAAACGCTGCACGACGTCGTAGACGTAAAGGCCGTCCTGTGCCTTCGTCGTGGACTTAATGTTCCAGATGATCAGTTTTTTACCAAGTGTATCCGCAACAGCCTGCGCCAGCATAGTCTTCCCGGTACCCGGTTCGCCCTTGACCAGAAGCGGCTTCTGGAGCGCAATCGCGATGTTGACGGTATTCATCAGTTCCGGCGACGCAACATAATGTGCGTCACGAGTAAAGGAAAGTTGTTTCATGTCCGTCCCTTTCTGCTGTTTTCAATCTTTGACGCAGAATTACGCGCTATTGCGCAATTCCGCAGCAAAAGTCAACTTCCTTATTATAGCGAAAATAACTATTTCCATCAACATCTTTGACCGCGCGTACAGTTAAGACACACAATTACGACGTTCTTTTCGTTTTATGACGTCTGCAGCATACAAAATCACGCCTGCCGCAAGCAGGATCAGTCCTCCCGCCATCAGCCACATCTGATAGTCTGAGGAAGTCCCCGCAATCTCAAAAATACCCCGCAGAAGGCTGGAAAGCGTGACGGCAGCTACCCCCGCACGGTAAAGATCTCCTGTCAAAAGAGAAGGCTCTGCCATGCCGGACCGCAGCCACAGCACAAGCGCGGGAAAAAGACCCAGCACAAGCGGCCACGCAAATAAGAAGGTCATATAAGGGGAGCGGACATCGTGTGAAAACCGGTCATATACCAGAAAAATCAGTGCGCAAAACGCTGTCACTCCACCGTAAACCAGAACTCTCCGCAGTCTGTTTTCCGTTTTGGAATCAGATGAATATTCAGATGTATACAATATCACTCACCTTCCTCTCTTTGATATTCCTTCCGCCCGAGGTCGGATTATTAACAACCCTGCCGTTGAACCACATCGTACTCGATCCGCCGCCGTCCAGATTATAGGCGGTCGTGCAGCCCTGCTCCTGCATGACCTCCGCCAGCTCTGCCAGAGAGAGGCCTGCACTCTCACTTGTTCTTCCGTCAGAGACCACCATAATATAATGTCCCGGTTCCACCATGCCGATTGCCGTGCGCGGGTTGCTGTTCATGGACTGATCCACTTCGTCCCCGGGAGAAACCGTCACCTCTCCATCCTTTATCAACCCGGGGCCAAACGAGTAAATCTGCACAGCGCCCGCGCTCTGCAGCTCCGCGGCTGAAACCTGTGATTCATCAATAATCTCCATTCTTCCGTCACTGTAAACGACGAGATCCTCATTGCCGCTGCCGCTTCGCGGGGTGTCCCTGTAAAGATAGCCGTTCCGCATCACATATCCGCTGTCACGAAACCCGTAGTAATCACCGTTTACAGCAAGCACCGCCCCGGCAGACTCCGCGATTTCTGACGTCTTCTGGCTGATATTTCTTCCAAAGCTCCCGTTGGCCAGACCCGAAAGCAGCGCAGATGGATCGTCGAGCACAATGTCTGCAATGTACACTTCTGTGTCGCTGACCCGCTCCTGCTTCAGCGTGATGGAAACACCGTCCGCCGTATAACTGTCCACCGTATAACCATCCGCCGTATAACTGTCCGCCGCAGAAGCAGTCGCTCCGCTTACGACATCTGCGCTACCTTCGTTCTTAGAACTGTCTGACGCATCCGTACTTCCTGCGTTCCCTGAACTATCTGTGTTATCTGTACTTCCTGCGTTCCCAGACTCTTTCGTTCCGTCCATGCTGTCAGCGCCCTGGGCGTCTTCCTCCGTCGATCTTTTTTTGTGCCTCTTCTTTCCATGCTCCGGAGCACCTGCTCTGCCTTTTCCTTTGCCCGAATTCTGTGCCGCGTCCTGATTCTTACTGTTGTTCTCAATCTGGTTTTGATCCCGGCTTTGGTTTTGATCCTGGCTCTGGTTTTGATCCCGGCTTTCATTCTGCTCTGCATTCAATTCATTCTCTGCGGCCGCGTCCTGGCCGGAATCCTGACTGTCCGGTTCTTCTCCGGCAGCTGACTTGTACGCGTCGCCCGCCGCCTGCACTTCTTCCACTGTCACAATGTCTCGCGGAATGACGAATGCGTCCAGCAGGGAAAACACCGTGTAACCTGTCAGCACTGCTCCCAGAATTACCGGGCGCAGCCGCAGCCGTTTTGATTTCTTGTGCACATCTTCTCTATTTTGATCTTCCATTTTATTCTCCTGATAAAAATCCATGGGCGGATGATATTCTCCCGCTTCCTATCCTTGATGCTGTTTTACCTTGATGATGTTTTAAAATGATTGAACCTGCGCGATACGATTCCGGCTTTTACGGCGGGCTGGTTTTTCCGAAAACACCCACCTCTGCTGTACAGCGTAGCTGATAAAAAAGAGGCCCGTATCCGCAATCATTTTTCCCGCGACCGATGGCAGGAAAAACGAAAAAAGTGTCGCGAGGCCTGCGCTGGAAATCATCTGAACAAGAAAGAGTATCCCGTACCGGATCATCTCCCGCCGGCCAGACGCGCGGCTCTGAAAGCTCCAGTATTTATTCATAAAAAAGTTGACCAGCCCGGAGCCGATTCGCGCGAAAACCGTCGCCCACAGAATGACAGCTCCTCCTGCTGCAAACTGCGCGGCAAACGTACTGCCCGCTGCCTGCCGCGCGGCGCCCGCGTCCCAGCTGCCGGTCAGCAGATAGAGAATCATCGCGAACAGCGCCACATCACAGACAGCGCCCGAGAGCGACGACACAAGAAAGCGAAGCGGCCGCTGATAAATAAGAAGCGAATCCCTTAACGGCCTGAAATGCGAGCTGCTGTTTCCATCTTCGTAAACGGTCCGGATCGGAACATGTACAAAAGGCACTGTCCGCGCGGCGTCCATCAGAAAATTCATCTCATAGTCATACCGGTTTCCGCGCGTCTCACAGGCAAGAGGCGCCAGACACTGCGGGATTCCCCGCAGTCCTGTCTGCGTGTCCGGACAGGCAACACCCGTCGTCAGGCGAAACACTTTTTCGGTAATCCGGTTTCCAATCATACTCTTTTTGGGGACATCAGCGCCAGAAAATTCCCGCATTCCCAGAACAAGCGATCCCGGATGGCGATCCATTTCCTCTGCCACACGGGCGATATCCTCCGGCAAATGCTGCCCATCCGCGTCCGCCGTTATAAAAGACACCTCTCCATACGCCCCTCTCGCGGCGTGAAATGCCGTGCGGAGCGCCGCGCCTTTCCCCTGATTTTCCGCATGGCGAAGCACAATGCATCCGAGTTCCCGCGCCCTGGAAAAAAGCGGCTGGCACAGCGTCCCGCTCCCGTCATCGACCACCACAATCCTGTCCATTCCCAGCTTTTTCAGTTCTTCTATTAAACAAATCATTTTTTCATCCGGATTCAGTGCCGGAATCAAAACCACCTGATTCATACACTTCACCTCCTGCCGCTTATGTTACAAAAGGAACCTAAACTCTACTTTAAAGAGTTCTGATTGTTCTGATCTGATTTTCTCCGTCCTTTCCCGAGGTCGTTCTGGACATTCAACCTGTACAGCGCTACACTAAAAGTGCTTCTGAGTGGCCTGTATCGGCATTTGTCCTTTTGAGGCAATCGAGTTCGGAGACATCACACAAAAGAAATGGAAATACAATTTTCAGAAATTCATGAAATCGATCCATCAAAACCAAATGGAATCATGATATAATAAACGTGCTATGTGAAAGGAGGCTGTGCATATGGAACAGAAAATTTTTACCAATGACATCATCATTTCCTGGCTGCAGTATTTCATGCAGAATACGACGATTGATCTTGAGCGCGTCAAAATGCTGGATATCACGCGCAAGAACAAGAACGTCATTCCAACCGTCGAAGCGAATAAAGCAACACTTGTTTTCACAGAGGCAGGCGACGCGGACATTTTCTACCGAATGTGGAACGCCGGGCTCGGCGAGTGTGAGGTCTGGTACAATGAGGGCTCCGATCCGTCCGGTCCGATCAAGCACGATCTGCTCAAGGACATGATTGACCGCGGCATCAATGCGTCCGCGGGCATGCTGATATTCAACGAAAACGCGCGTAATACCTACAAAATCGGCATGGACAACGACAATTTCCGCCGGGGCTCCGTCCGGTATGTCGGCAGCGAGATCCGCTCTGTAATCCTCAACAAGATGCAGGTCGGACAGCAGGACGAAATCTGCGTTATCAGCGGCGAGAGCATCGCGATTGAGGCTGCCCTGATCGCGACAGAGGGCACCATTATCGCCGTGGAGTACAACAGAGATGACCGCAACACGATGGAGGAAAACATCGAGCATTTTGGCCTGCACAACATTGAAGTCATCGACCACGTCGACGAGGAAAGTCTGCAGAGCTGCCCCGTTCCGTCCCTTGTATTCCTGGTCGCCTCCGCCAGCATGGAGCAGGAGCTCGATCTTCTGACAAAGCTGAATCCGAATATCAACGTCGTAATTTATACACTTGATTTCGGCGTCGCCGCAAACATCGACACCGTTTTTGAGAAATACGGCATTCAGGACAAGGAAGTAATCCAGATCTCTGTCTCCAAGCTGAACGCGAAAAACGCGTTTGAGCAGCAGCCCGCTCCATGGATCATCTCGGGCAAAGCGGCGCGCGCCCTGTAACGTGCCCTGTAATAAATAAAAATGAAAAATATGGTATTTAATAAAAAACGGCGCCTTCTCTTTTGGCTTCTGGCTGTGCTGCTGACGGGCATGCTCGCGGCAGCCGGATGCGGAAAATCAAAGGTGGACAACTCTGCTCCGGACACCGCCGCGTCGTCATCCGGCCTGACGATCACAGACAAGACAGACCACAGCTCCGCGGCATCGGAAGAAGATCCGTCAGATAAAGACTCATCAGGTTCGAAGGCGAACCAGTCCGGCTCGTCCGCGGCACAAAGCGAAATCGCCGCCGAGCCGGAAAACTCGTCCGCGGCCATATCTGACGCGGGGCAGAATACTTCGTCTGACACCAAAACCATCCCGGAGGCGGACATTTCTGCTGATGACGGCGTGTCCGCTTCTTCGCCGGATGATCTGGCGGAAGAAACGCTGGATGAAAACGGGTCTTACACTTCGAAGGATGAGGTCGCGCTGTACCTCCATCTGTATGGTCATCTGCCGGATAACTACATCACAAAAAAGCAGGCCGAAAAGCTCGGGTGGATCAGCAGCAAGGGCAACCTTCAGCAGGTCGCTCCCGGCAAGAGCATCGGCGGCAGCCGTTTTGGTAATTACGAAGGCCTTCTTCCCGACAAAAAAGGACGCAGCTACTTCGAATGTGATATTGACTACGAGGGCGGCCGCCGCAACGCAAAGCGGATCGTCTATTCTGACGACGGACTCATCTTCTACACAGAAGATCACTACAATAGTTTTGAACAGCTGTACTAAAAGGGGCACGCGCGATTATGAAAACGATCCGGTTGGATTTTACCAATTTAAGCAGCCGCGAGGAAATCCACAATCTGATTGCTAACCGGCTGGATTTTCCGGACTGGTACGGCGCGAATCTGGACGCGCTGTATGACTGCCTGACAGATCTGCACGACGACATCTGCCTGGAAATCCAGATGCCCGGTGAAGACGCTCCGCTGGCGACTTACCTGGAGCGTGTCCGGAGAGTTCTGCAGGATGCCTCGCGGGAGACCGGACGGCTGTCTGTCGTCTGTGTTCCCCCTGTCCCGGCCAGCATATCTGACGTATCTGCAGCCGAAGCAGAACTGTCTTTTTCTGCCGGCACAGACTGCGCAGCCGGAACAGATCAATCTTTTTCTGACGGCACAGACAACGCTATCGGAACAGAACGGGCTTTTTCTGCCGGCACAGACTGCGTTGCAGGAACAGATCAATCTTTTTCTGACGGCGCAGAAAGCGCAGCCGGCACCTCTGACGGCGCGGATAATTCCTGCGAGGAAGATGAATCCACTGCCACATGGGACTGACGCGGAGGTTGACGATGCCCGCAGCAATTTCCACATTTCTGAAAAAACCAGTGATTCACTGCACAGCCGTAATTTTTCTGTGCTTTCTGCTCACATCGACCGGCTATCTGTCCTGGACATACCATCTCGCCGGGCAGGTTCCGGCAGGCACCCTGGAAGTCATGACCATGGTGGCAGGCTATCTTTTGCAGGCTCTGGGGATCGGCGTCTTTTCAGCAATTATCCGACTGCATCCAAATGCGGCAGCGCGTCTGTTTTACGCGGCGCTCCCGATTCACATGATTCTGATGGTTCCTGCCGTCCTGAGTTCTTATCTTGCGGGAACACTCGCGTTTGGATTTCTTATGAATACAGCCTGCGGATTCATCGCGGGATATTATCTGCACATTCTTGCGTGTACTGTTTCTGAACAGCACAGAGCTTCCTCCTTTGGCACCGGTTACGGACTCGCGATTCTGGTGACCTGGCTGCTCTCTCTGATCAGGGACGGCTCTGTATACCACACTGCCCAGATCCTCCTGATTTTCTGCGCGGTTCTCACCGCTGTCTCGTTTGGCGTTGTATACCAAGAAGCCAGAACGGCAGACCTTGAGACTCCGGAGAAGACTCCGGTGAAGGCTCCGGTGAAAGATCCGGAAAACATTCCGCAGGCACAGAGCAGTTCTTCCAACGAGCCAGGCAGAAACCTGCCCGCCAGAGAAAACACGCTGATCCTTGTTTTCTTTCTGGTTTTCCTGTTCAGCCTTGTGAACAGCAGCAGCTTTTCCTTCCCCTACTCAGATATCGGAAACACTGTCAGTGTTGAGCTCTCGCGACTTGTCTATGCCGCAGGACTGATGATCGCCGGATTCGTAACAGACCGGAACCGGAAATACGGCGCCATTTCCGCGCTGACGGCACTGGTGATTCCATTTATCATGCTGGCGCTGCAGGGAGAGCCGGTCTCCGCGCCGGTCTTCTGGGCTCTCAGCTATTTCACATCGGGTTTTTATTCGGTCTGCCGGATCATATTGTTCTCCGATCTTGCGTCCGGACACGCGCTTTTCTTCCTGTCCGGTGCCGGTCTGATGATCGGACGAATCGGCGACGCGCTGGGCGAAGGCATCAGTCTGTCCATGAAAGATCACCTGCTTGCTCTCGTCGCTCTGACCGCGCTTCTATTTGTCGCAACCGTACTGGTGTTCTTCCGCGTCTATCACGACCTGTACATCCCGGAACCGGCACGGCCGCAAAGTGAACAGGAGCGGTTTGAACACTTTGCTGTGCAGCACGATCTGTCCCTGCGGGAGCGGGAAGTCCTTCGCCTCATCTTTGATCAGAAAACGAATGCAGAGATTGCCGGTGCCCTGAACATCTCTCAAAACACAGTAAAGTTTCATGTCCGGAACCTGATGCAGAAGACCGGCTGCAAAAACCGAAAGGAACTCTTCGCTGAATACCTGCAGTCATAAGTTTGCCCGCTCCTGGCAGGTCAAAACCACATAAAACCGTGCCCCTACACACAAACTACCCCTTTCCAGACGGCCTGTTCCCCCTTTCCCGCATTGAACCAGCCTTCCTTTTTTTGTAAGATAAAACTGTATCCGAATGCATTTTCCACAATCCTTCCCGGATACAGATATCAAAAAGCAGGCAGCTCATGTGCTGCATTTGAAAGGAGGAGGTTCCCATGAAAATACGCCAGAAACATCTAACCGTCCGGAAATATCTATTCTTGCTCGCGCTGGTCTTTGCATGTCTCTTCGCCTTCACGGCAACCACAAAAACAGCGCACGCGAAATCAAAGGTTTACAAAATCAAATCCGCCAGCGACTGGAAAAACATCTCCAAAAAGAATGGCGGCACGTTTAAGCTGACCAAGAACATTTATCTGAAGAACACGAAGCAGTACCTCAAAATTACAAAAAACAAAAAATACACCATTGACTTTAACGGCCACAAAATCGTGGACTCCGGGACGGGATCCGACTACAGCCCGCTGGTCATCAACAAAGGAACTGTCGTCCTGAAAAATTCAAAGAAAAAGGGAGGCGTTCTCTACTCGAAAGAGTGGATGGCCGTTCAGGTAAACAATAAGGCAAAACTCTATCTGAAAAGCGGCGCAATCGTAAATGACACAACCGAATTCCGGACAGGGCTTGCATCCGGTGTCTATCTCACCGGCAAGGCAAAATTCTACCTGCAGGGAAAGGGAATCGTCAGGAGCGTCAACAATGGCGTCGCGCTGATGGGACATTCCGCATTCTATATGACAGGAAAAACGCAGATCCGCGCCGGCGTACTGAATGACGGCGGTTTGATGTTTACCCACTATGGAAGCGGCGTCTGTATCGTGGAATCCGGCTGTAAGGTGTCCCTGAAGGGAGGCAGCATCGGAACAATGTCTACGCCGGACACTGTTGTCAACGGCCTCACATTTACCGGCTCCGGAAGCTACCCGGTACTCGACCGCGAGGGTAAGAGCCTGAAGCTGGCATCAGGGTACAAATATCTCGACTACAAGGGAAACAAGCTTTCCATCACCGGCAGCAATGTAGACGCGCTCTACCAGAGAATCACCGGATCGACCGGCTCCTCAGGAATGCCCGGCGAAAAGAAGATCACAACGACCGTAAAGGATCCATCCGGTTACTACACCGTATTTATTAAGAAAAAATAAGTTACAAAAAGCCGGCATCCGCTGTTGTGTTAAGCGGATGCCGGTTTTCTGAATTCAATAGTTCCGTTATTAAGGAAAACGCTGATTTAATCCATCACAGCTCAGCTTCCGGGAGTGTTTCCTACGGTAACGTTATTCCAAAAACTCCCGGATCGTTGAGAACAGCTGATCAATGACAATCGGCTTTTCGGCAAAAGCATTCATGCCCACCTCAAAGGCCGCGTTCCGATCCTTTTCATACACATTTGCGGTCATGGCAATGATCGGAACCGACGCCTTCTGCGCGTCAGAGAGCTCCCGGATCCTTCTGGTGGCCTCGATGCCATCCATATTTGGCATGAGAATATCCATCAGGATCAAATCGTAGTAATCCGGCGGCGCCTCAGCCAGCTTCTGTACACAGATCTTTCCATCCTCTGCGAACTCCACTTCCGCGCCCGTGTGCCTCAGGAGTTCCTGCGCAATCTCCCGGTTCAGTTCCATATCCTCGGCGACCAGTATTCTCTTTCCGGAAAAATCATAGTTTCCCGGAAATGTTTTTTTCTGTGCCGTGTGCTCCTTCAGATACTCACTCAGCTCAAAAAGATTGGCCGGATAGTATCTGGACGGCACTTCTTCCGCGTCCAGATACGTCACCTGCATCGCCTGATTGACTGCCTGCAGAAGATACTCTCCGGAAATGCGGATGCTCTCCAGATACCGCATCAGCAGCTCTGTGTCCTCGTGATAAGTCTCCGCCATTTCCGCACACCCAAGTATTATGTGCAGCGGCGTGCGGATATCGTGTGACATCTCAAATATCCGGACGAGCCTCGACGGCTGCCCATCATCAGTGCATTCCTTTAAAAGATCATCTGTTGTGACACCCAGAACATCTGCCAGTTTTGGAAAGAGACTTATATCCGGAAAGGAAATACCGCGCTCCCACTTGGAGACTGCTTTGTCCGTAACGCCTACTTTTTCGGCAAGTGCCGCCTGCGTCAGATGATTTTGCTCCCGGAGGGAGCGAATGACAGATCCCAGTGCAGACTGCCTCATTCATATCACCTCCCCAATGACAACATACCACTAAAGAGGATCAGAAACAACCGACCATCGGTTTAGATGGAATATTCCGGTAGCCTCCGGAGCCCTTTACCGGTGACACCTCCGGAGCCCTTTACCGGTGCCGCTTCCTGTAGTCCGCGCGGATGGGCTCCAGAAGCTCCTCTCCGTCAAGCGCGCAGGCCATCTCTGCCGCGGAAGGCGCGCATCTTGCATAACTGACCGCCTGTGACATCACCTCGTAATTCAATCTGGTTCCTGCCTGATCATGCTCATACCTGACAGCGCGATTTGAGCTGATTCCAAATCTGCCTGCCACCTGAACAGCGTCAATATTCGCACCGAGAAACAGGAATTCCCAGTGATATTTTTCTTTCTGGCGCTCAATCATCCGGCGAACCTTCTCATAAGTGTATTTCCGGCTCGAATTTTCCATGCCGTCCGTCGTGATGATAAACAGCGTTTTTTCCGGCACGTCCTCGCTCCGGGCGTATTTGTGCACATTCCCGATATGATGAATCGCTCCGCCGACTGCGTCCAGAAGCGCCGTGCAGCCACGCACATAATACTGCCTGTCATTCATCGGTTCCACCTCCCGAATATTCACCCGGTCATAAATCACTTCCGGCACGTCATCGAAAAGCACGACCGATACCAATACTTCCCCGTCCTCCTTCTTCTGTCTCTCGATCATACTGTTGAAGCCGCCGATGGTATCCGCCTCCAGACCGCTCATCGATCCGCTTCTGTCGAGAATCATAACCAGCTCCGTTAAACCCTTCTTCATATCTGACCTCACTTTCTGCTGCGCGGCAGCCGTTGTTTTGTTTTTGTGAGGTCAGTATAACAGGCCGGAACGGAAAAACGGTCGCCCGGGAAGCGACCGCCTTTTTTTCTGGGGTTTTTCAAGTAATAATACAGGGCAGTCCATGTTCCTCCAGCTGAATATCCAGCTCGATCATGTCATAGATTTCATGCTCAATAAAATACGAAAAAATAATATCCGTCTTATCACATGGTGAGAGTGCGTATCCCGCACGGGCAAGCAGATCCTTCGTCTCATCCATACTCAGCTTCGCGCCGATGCACAGACAAAGCGCCGTCAGCTTCTGCGGATGATAGTCCGGATTGTTTTTGATCTTTGAAAACACCTTCTTATCAACAATGGCTCTTTTGTAAACCTCTGCGTTTCCCATGCCCTTTTCCGCAATCAGATAAAGCAAATACTGCGGAAATGTATCGGACATATGCGCCATCCGTTCTGCAAGCTTTCGCTCCATCTCCTCAATCGCAGCATCATTATCCGCAAAAGAAGATGACGACGCAAACAAGTTCGTTTCCGAAGCATAAGACTTCTCCTCGGGCTCAGCGGCCATCTCAGCCTGGGCAGACGGTCTCCGTGGGCGTGTGAACAACTTATCCGCACGTCCAAACAGTTTCCTGGACGGTTTTTCCAGTTTTTCTGGTTTTGCGGCTTCTTCTCTTGCGACAGATGCAGCAAACCAGCCGTCTCCGTATTCTTCCTCCCGCTTTAACTGCACATAATTCAGGTCAATGTAGGCTTCGAGATCCGGATAGAGATTCCGCCCCATCTGAGTAGCCTTTTCATCAAATACCACCAGATAAATCTGCATATCGGATGTCAGAAGAAACGCGTGAATCTCATCGACGGCGATGCGCATCCCTTCTTCCTTCGGATACCCGAATCCACCGGTCGAAATCAGAGGAAACGCGATAGAGCGAATTCCGTTCTCCGCTGCCAGCGCAAGGCTCTTCCTGTAGCAAGACCGCAGAAGCTCCTTTTCCCCTCGGCTCCCGTCATAATAAAGCGGGCTCACGGCATGAATGATATATTTCGCAGGAAGCCGAAAGCCAGGCGTCATAAAAACGTCCCCTTCCCTGACCTCGCCAACCTTTTCCTTCCTGTAGGCAAGCAGCTCCTCGTACCCGGCAGCTTCATAAATGGCATGGTCACACCCCGTCCCCACCGCCGGCTGTTCATTCGCCGTATTTACAATGGCCTCGGTATCCATTTTTGTTATGTCATTTCGAACAATTCTAAACGGCATTGCTGCTCCTTTTCCTGAATAGCTTCCCATCTTCTTGCCAGAAAGCCTCATTCTCCCCGATGGTTGTTATGCGCCGCTGATTGGCCGGCATTTCCCCATCCATTTCGTGAAAATCAGTATGATTATATTCTAAAAAACAGACAAAGACAAGCTTACGCAGAGTGTTCGTCAGTTCCCAACTGTTATCTCATTCCGGCTTCTGCGCAGAACCATTCCAGTTCCGATATAAAACGATTCTAACTTCCATGATAGAATTACGAAAGAATCATCCTTGTTTTTTCTTGCAAAGAATTATGAATTATAGTAAGATAAAGGGCAGTCTAAAAGGAGATACTTTTTGACTCATTTGTCTACGTAGCTCAGCAGGATAGAGCACTCGCCTCCTAAGAACGTTTTTAACAAACGACTCGGAGGATCCTGAAAAACAGGATGGCCGTTCGATTCGAACGAACCGCGGGACAAAAACGGGCGAAAGTTCTAACGAAGTCGTTAAGGGTGTTATGAACACCCGCCCCGTATTAGACGATTTCCATTAGACGTTTTAGAACTTTTCCTCGCGAGGGACCTGAACCTCGAAGGCCGGAAAGCCTTGAAAATACAGGAAAAATTGAAGATGTTTCCGTAGCTCAGCAGGATAGAGCGTCCGCCTCCTAAGGTGATTGCAAAGCATCTGCCTGCTGGAAAACTCATATCGGCTGTGAGTTCGAAAAAAGAGCCGAAATCATCAATTTTATACAAGTCCTCGTAGCTCAGCTGGATAGAGCGCGCGCCTCCTAAAAGCGATTCGAACTCTTATGGCAGGAGGACTTAAAAAACGAGGTGTTCTGTCGGTCTGAGACCGTCTGAGGCAGAATCGCGGAACGGAGCCGTGCCGACGTTCTAAAAAAGGCGAATGGTGAAATTTGCACGGAGATCTGAGACCGGGCCCGATTTCATTAGAGAAAAGGGCCGAAATATTAGATAGAATTACAGGAAAGGAACCCGGACCTGAAAGGCGAAAAACATTGAAAATACGTGAAAAATCACATGCATGTCCGCGTAGCTCAGCTGGATAGAGCGACCGCCTCCTAAAAAAGGAGGGCGCTTGGAAGCCAGGTTGAGTAAGGCGGGAACACTCCGGTTCGAATTGAGTCGGAAAATTGCATCAGGTTTCACGCGAGTCGTTTTGCAAAAAGCGGGCACCCACTTGAAACCAAAAATTTTCATCAGATATCTCCGGACGACGAAAGCCGTCCGAGATCATAAACACGGCAGCCACAGCCGGATGGCGAAAAACCCAGTGTTTAAGCCAAAAAATGGGCATGTCTACGTAGCTCAGCAGGATAGAGCACTCGTCTCCTAGCGTGCAATTTTCTTTGCATC
>JAFVEX010000153.1 GCA_017475785.1 Eubacterium sp.
AGCGGCGCACCGCTGGCTGTGTTCAAGCTCAGCACCTGCATGAAAATGTTTATTATGACAGGGCTGTTTACGGCAATGTTCCTCGGCGGCATCCGCACGGGCTTTGCCGGGACCGACGCGATCCTGTTCGTGCTGATCTGCTGTGTGGTGACGATCCTCTGCATTACGACGATCCATGCAATTACGGCCCGTCTGAGGATCCAGCATCTGTTTCAGTTTTATTGGACCTATGTGACCCTGCTGGCACTGGTGAGCCTGGTGCTGGTGTGGTTCGGTCTCTGATCCGGAGGGCGTGCGATGTTTGAAAATCTTATCAAGAAGAGCGCGATGAAATCCCCGTGGCTCTTTCATATCAATGCAGGGTCCTGCAATGGCTGCGATATTGAGATCGTGGCTGTGACGACGACCCTTTACGATGCGGAGCGGTTCGGCTTTAAGCTGGTCGGTTCTCCGCGTCATGCGGATATCGTGGTGGTTTCCGGTCCTGTGACGATGCAGTCGAAGGAGCGCCTGATCCGTACGCTTGCCCTGGTGCCGGAGCCGAAGTGCGTGGTGTCGATTGGTTCCTGCCCGCAGTCCGGCAATGTGTTTAAGGGAAGCTACGCGATCGACGGGCCGCTCGAGAAGTATGTGCATGTCGATGTGGCGGTGGCCGGCTGCGCGCCGAAGCCGCAGGCAATCATGGAAGGCCTGTATGAGGCGGCGCAGATCCTGGAGGAGAAGCGCGAGATGATCCGCAAGGCGAAGAAGGGTGTGAAGGGCTCCGGTGTTATCGAGGTTCCGGCTGCGGCTGGCACGGCTCAGGTTTCGGCAGCTGCAGCTCCGGCTTCGGCAGCTGCACCGGAAAGCACGGAAGCGGCGCCGGAAGCATTTGCAGCAGCAGAACCCGCAGCTGCCGCAGCCGTGGAAAGCACTGAGAAGGAGGTGGCGTCCAAATGATGTTTCCATATTTGCAGACGGCCATCCAGAATCTGGCCAAAAAGCCGCTTACCATGCAGTTCCCATGTCCGGAAGACAAGGGTGCGCCCAAATACCGCGGCCGCATCGAGTTTGATGCGGAGTCCTGCGTAGACTGCGGCATGTGCATCAAGGTCTGCGGACCGATGGCAATCAGCAGAGAGGAAGAGGAAGTTGAAGGCGGCATCAACATTACCAGAACCTTTGACCTGACCTCCTGCACCTTCTGCGGTTTTTGCCAGGATTTCTGCGGACGTAATTCGATCAGGCTGACTCAGGATTATCATATGGTGTCCCGCGATGCGAGCACGCTCAGCACCACCGGCGTGACCTTCAAGAAGAAGGTGCTTGGCAAGCTGATCTGCTATCAGGACAACTGTCTCTACTGCGGCCTCTGCATGCGCAACTGCCCGGAGCAGGCGATCACTGTGGACCGCAAGACAAGGACCTGGTCCGTGGATCATTCCAAGTGCGTCAAGTGTGGTATTTGTATTTCCAAGTGCCCGAAGAACGTCCTCGAGTTCCAGAATGTGGGCGAGGAGGGCGTCATCTTCAGCGACAGCTGCATTTACTGCACCCTGTGCGCGAAGAAGTGCCCGGTCGGCGCTATCACAGTGGACCGTCCGAACAAGAAATGGGAGATCGACCGTTCCATCTGTATGCGCTGCGGCGTCTGCGTGGCAGGCTGCCCGAAGAAGGCACTTACGATCGGCCCGCTTGAGGATTGATGAAGCGGTGAAGATGCCGGACTGCTTGAACGTGAACGAAGCAAGTGAAGCAGACGGCCCGCTTGAACATTGAATGAACGAATGAAAAGACATGCCCGCTTATGTATAAAGCAAAGCGGGCATGTGTCGTATAAAATCATTTGACTTTTGTGAAAATAAACGAAAAACATGAGTTTCCGAGCATTATTTTATCACTCTGGTGAGCGGGGTTTTAAATTGACCGGATAAAGCATATAACTTATAATAATTGCAGAATTATTCATTGTCTGCAGAGGTATGTAATGACGATGAAAAGAAGTTATTAATAAGGAGGATGCAGATGGCGGTATTTCAGAATATCCAGAAGTATAGTACTGACACTGAATTTCTGCGCGGTCTTACTGCCGCTATTATTCCGGAGTCCGACATTCTCCGCCGTTTTGATAAAACTGAATATACAATTTTCCCGGGTTTCTGTGATGTACACGTCCATTTCAGAGAGCCGGGATTTTCTTATAAAGGGACGATTTACGACGGGTCAAGGGCGGCGGCCCGCGGCGGCTATACGGTTGTCTGCGCAATGCCGAACCTGAATCCGGTACCCGACAGCGTGGAACATTTGCAGCAGGAGCTGGATCTGATTAAGAAGGATGCCTGCATCGAGGTCTATCCCTACGCGGCGATCACGGTCGGAGAGGCCGGTCAGGAGCTTGCTGACCTGGAGGGCCTGGCTCCGCTGGCCATTGCATTTTCAGACGACGGCAGAGGGATTCAGGATGAGGAAATGATGCGGGCGGCCATGATCAAAGCCAAATCGCTCGGCAAGATGATCGTGGCGCACTGCGAGGTCAATGATCTGCTGCACGGCGGGTATATCCATGACGGCGAATATGCGAAGCTGCACGGGCACCGGGGGATCTGCTCCGAAAGTGAATGGGGCGAGATCGCGCGGGATGTGCGGCTGGCCGAGGAGACCGGCTGCGCCTATCATGTCTGCCACGTTTCGGCTAAGGAGAGTGTGCAGATCATTCGCGAGGCCAAGGCGCGCGGCGTGAATGTGACCTGCGAGACCGGTCCGCATTACCTGCTGATGAATGATATGGATCTGCAGGAGGACGGCCGCTTTAAGATGAATCCGCCGATCCGTTCCGAGGAGGACCGTCTGGCGCTGATCGAGGGCATTAAGGACGGCACGATCGACATGATTATCACGGACCACGCGCCGCACTCTGCCGAGGAAAAGTCGCGCGGACTGGAAAAGAGCGCGATGGGCGTCGTCGGGCTGGAGACAGCATTTGCAGCTTTATACGGCGGGCTTGTGAAGACTGGAGTTATTTCGCTGGAAATGCTGCTGGACCTGATGGTTTATGCGCCACGGCGCCGTTTCGGGATCCCGTTAAGGGAGAATGATTTCTGTATCTGGGATCTGAATGCCGAGTATACGGTGGATCCGGCGGAGTTTCTTTCGAAAGGGCGTGCGACACCGTTTGAAGGGCGGAAGGTCTGCGGCCGCTGCCTGGCTACGGTTTGCGGTGGGAAGATCGTGTGGATGGATCCGGCTGTCGGATGACGCCGGTAAGGCGCAGAGGGGCATATTGCTGACTTTCATAGGAGACTTGGGGAATTATTCTGAAAATGAAACAGGTTGATCTGACAATCATAGAGAACTGTCTGATTGCAGACGGTACTTACCGGATGGTGCTTGCCGGTGATGTGAGCGGAATTACTGCACCGGGACAGTTTATTAATCTGGCGCTGCCGGGACATTTCCTGCGCAGACCGATCTCGGTGTGTGATGTGTCTCGCGAAGTAAATGAGTTGGCTTCTTTGAATGAAGCAGGAACTTCCGGATCCGTCAAGTTCAGCGCTGCGAAAGAGGAGTGTACTGAAGGAGCAGAATTCAGTGTTTCCAAACAGGAATTTCTTGAGAGACTGGAGCGGGAAGCGGAATTAATGAAAAGCGCTGCGGATATGCAGTCCCGCTGTATTGACTGCGGCGCACTGGAATATTGGGAAGATTCTAGGGAAAACTCTTCGGATAGTGCTTCGGAAAACTCTTCGGAGAACTTTTCAGACAACTTTTCAGACAACTTTTCGGATAACTCTTCGGAAAACTCCTTGGAGAATTCTTCGGAGAACTTTTCGGACAACTCTTTGGAGAAGACTGAAATTAGCAGTTCCGCCGGGATTCATTCTTCGGTCACAATTCTTTACAAGATTGCAGGCAAAGGAACTGCCGAGATGGCAGAACTTCCGGCCGGAACAATTTTGGACGTGCTGACAGGACTTGGAAACGGCTTTGATATTTC